>CAJJQT010000249.1 GCA_905193995.1 uncultured Porphyromonadaceae bacterium
GTAAACTGTAAACTTAACGGACCCTTATCTGTCAACCATTTTTAGGAAAAGACACCTGTAACATCTGTTTATTG
Organism: uncultured Porphyromonadaceae bacterium; assembly: GCA_905193995.1. Lineage (GTDB taxonomy): Bacteria > Bacteroidota > Bacteroidia > Bacteroidales > Muribaculaceae > CAG-873. The sequence goes on from CAJJQT010000249.1 coordinate 75, forward strand.
TGATTGTAACATATATTTAACCGGGGCGCATCTGTGCGCCGGCCCCCCCCCGGCCGGTCAGCGCACGGCCGCCGCAAGCGTCACGACGCTGATTCGGGCCGCCCCGGCTTCAGCCAGGGCCAGCGCCGCCTCCGACAGTGTGGCGCCCGTGGTGATGATGTCGTCGACCAGCGCTATGTGGCGTCCGGCCACCGATTCGGGATGCCTGACGGCGAACATTCCGGCGACGTTGAGGGCGCGCTCACCGGCCGTGCGGCGCGTCTGCGAGCCGTGGCCGCGCACCGCCCGCAAGGCATCGGCAGTCGGGATACCTGTGGCGCGGCTGAGCTGCCGCGCTATCAGAGCGGCCTGATTGTAGCCGCGGCCGAGACGCTTGAGCCAGTGCATCGGCACAGGCTGCAGGGCATCAACACCCTCCAGGGCGCCCGCCGCTGCCAGACGCCGCCCGTAGATGTCGGCCAGCTCCTCGATGATGTCGGGGCGCCCGCCGTACTTGCCTCGCTTGATCAGCCGCGAGGCCGACGCACCGCGCCGATAAGGCGTCCAGCTCAGACAGCGGTCGACGGGCACTCCCCGCGGCAGCCGCTCGCGCAGGCCCGCGGCTTCGGGGACTCCCTGCGACAGCTCGCCCAGGCAGGCGGCGCATACGCTCCGCTCGCCCCGCGACAGCCGCCGGCCGCACCCCTCGCACACCCGGGGCATGATACGGTCGAAAAGGGGAAAGTTCATATCACCAACCGAAGACTCTGATTACTCTGACAGCTCTGATACCGGCTTCAAGCAACAGACGCGCCGCAGGAGATGCGGCGCGTCTGACTATGAGGATTTTTATAACCGGTTGCTTAGCGGATGACTACCTTCGAAGCCTCGGTGCCCTGACGCTTGATGTACAGACCGGGAGCGAGCTCGCCCTGTACGCGGACGCCGTTGAGGTTGAAGTATTCGGCGGGAGCGTTGCTGTTGTCGGCAGCCTCGATGTCCTCGATGCCCTTGAAGCCTTCCTGAGCCAGGGTGTAGACGCCCAGACCGTTGAAGTCCTTGTAGAGCATGATGCGGACAGCCTTCTTGCCGTTATCGTCGGTGATGGGCTCGCTTACCGAGAACGAGTGGCTGAAGCGGCCTTCGCCCTTCTTGATGCCGAGCTTGGCGGCGGGAGCTACCCACAGCGGGGTGGCGCCTTCGAGGGTGAGGTTGGTGCCGAGCTTCACGATACCCATCTGGCCGCCCATGTTGTTGTCATCGGGGAACTGAACAGCGTAAACCAGGAAAGCGTCGTCGTTGAACGAGAACTGACGCATGCCGTTAGGCTGGGTGTCGGGGAAGAAGCCTGCTGCTTCCCATTCGCTCTGCTCTTCCTTGGTGCCTGCGTATTCGGCGAACGAGCTGGTCAGCTCGCCGGTCTGGTCATACAGCGACGGCTTGGTGGTGTGGCCGTCCATCCAGAAGTAGAGGTTCCAGATGTCGAACGAGTCGTCGTAAACGAACGAACCCATCGGCGAGTAGTTCCATGCGCCCTGGTTTGCGGGATAGGTGGCACGCATTTCGATCACGTTGTAGCCTTCAGCGGTTACATCCCATTCGCCGCCTTCGTCCTTGATCCAGATGTACGACTTTGCGCTTTCGTTGGGGACAGCCATGAATGCGCCGGGGCCGTTGACAACGTCGCCTGCTGCATCATAGTAGTCGATACGGCCGCCGGCCGAGGAGCCTTCGGCTTCGTCGAACTCGAAGTTGTAGACCAGGGTCAGCTCACCGGTCTCGGTGTTGAGCTGATAGAGGTTCATGGGCTTGGCGGTGTGGGTGGTGGCGTCGTAGCAGTTGCTTACGTATGAGCCGATCAGCACGTGGCCGGCGTTGTCCTTGCCGATCCAGTTGGCGCAGATCAGGCCGTAGAGACGCTCGCCGTTGTAAGTCAGGGGGAGATCCTTGACGAACTTGCCGGTCTTTGCGTCAACTTTCACTACGTGGCCGTTGTCGGTCAGGACCATGATCGGGGCGCCGGTCTCTTCGTCGACACCGGGAACGTATTCAGTCGAGCAGGTGATGTAGATGTAGTCACCTTCCATCACTGCCATGGTGGCCTTGCCGGCGTTGGCGAAGCGGCCTTCCATAGCCAACCAGTCCTGCAGAGCAACACCGTTTTCACCGTTACCGCGGCTCATGAGCCAGTCGTTGGTCAGCTGGTAGCCGTCCTTGACGTCATACTTGGCGGGATCGACACCCTGAGCGGCTGCCGACAGCGTCAGAGCTGCCATTGAAGCGAGAAGTAAAGATTTCTTCATAAAGATAATTTAAGGTTATTGTTGTTTAAGTTATTATATATCACGGATTACCGTTGTTTTATAGGCATAGTTTCTCTTACCGTCTGCCGCGAAAGATTTTTTCGCGCTGTAAAGTTAAGCACGATTCTCGGATTTTTGCCCGCTTTTAACATAAAAAATCCGCTATCAACAGTTAAAAAATGCTAACACCGGGGTGCCGGCATTCTTTTTCTCCTAATTTCTGTACGTTTTTGCCGCTTTGTCGCTGCGCTCGGCAGTGAAGGAGGCGAAGGTCTCGAGCAGGTCGGCCAGCGCTATGGCGGCGTTGCGCACCGGGGCGTCGTAGAGGCTCGAGCCGGTGGCGGCGGGCACGTTGCGCCCGAGCAGGGCGTCGCTGATGCCGGAGACGTCGCCGAAGAGCTTCATCTGCAGGTTGAGCAGCTGGTAGGCGCCGCTGTCGGCGGTGTTGGTGACCACCTGGCGAGGCATTTCAGCTCCGGCGCGGCCCGTGACGGGGATCACGGCGTCGGGCGACGCCCACAGCCGGGACACGTCGTCGATCGTGACGCCGCGCGGCAGCTGCTCCACGGGGAAGAGGAGCGCGCCCTTGGCCGACGAGGCCAGCATGGTCTCGATCAGCACCACCAGGCGGTTGATCGTGCGCTGCTGGTCGATGACATCCTCGACGAATGAGTGGACCTCACCGTCGGTGAGCGGATAATGCTTGACGGCGAACGGATGCGACCCGTGGCCGTAGGGTGAGGCGTACGACGACAGCACCGTGCCGTCGGGCGCGAGCCACGTACACTGCCAGCGCACGGCCATGTATTGGCGCCCGGCCGAGTCGGCGGCGCTCTCGCATAGGCGTAG
>CAJJQT010000250.1 GCA_905193995.1 uncultured Porphyromonadaceae bacterium
CCTGATTACGGCATCGGCGATTGCTTCGGGAGTGAAGTCGGCGGCTACAACGGCATTGCTGCGCGCGGCGAGCTGCTCTCGTGCGCCGGTGAAGTCGGTGGCGACGATGGGAGCGTCGAATACCTTTGCCTCGGCCAGCGTGATGCAGTAGCCCTCGTGAAGCGACGGTTGCAGATATAGGTCGGCGCCGGCCATGAACGGATAGGGGTTGACCTGTGTGCCGTAGAAACGGATGTAGTCGTCGATGCCCGCATCAAGTGCCAGGCGTCGGCACTGCAGTTCGGTACGGCCGCCTCCGACGAGGTGCAGGACGGCATTTATGCCCCGCTGGCGCAGCAATGCTATAGCTTCGATGGCCAGATCCTGGCCTTTCTCGCGGTTGAGGCGCCCGACGGTCACTATATTGAGCGCACCGTCGACACGCTTGAATGCCGACGGCTGCTGCGAGTCGCGTTTTATGGCCGACGGCGATATTATGTTTCTGAACAGTTCGGTCCGTGAGGCAAGTTCAGGATATTTTTTATTGAAAATCTGCCGGCCGGTCTCCGATACGACGAATATGCGGTCTGCATCGGCCATCGCTCCTATGACCGAACGCCGCGAGTTGAATGCTTTCGAAACGTCGAAGTGAATCCACATGGCCTTTTTTCGGGCCCGGATATGTCGTCCGATGTAATAGTCAAGGTATTCGTGTGGCGACGCATAGCTTACGGCGAGATCGAATTCCATGCTCAGGGCATCGTCGCCGCGGAGCAGACGGCTCACGACGTACTTCTTGTCGCCGGTCAGCTTCGACTTCGTGAAGGCCCACAGATCGCCGAAAGCTTTCGTGCGGCCGTGCATGAGATTGCCTGCTATCGTGCTTAGCGGACGCTGGATGAGCCCGATGTTGCGGTAAAATGGCTCTATGGTGTGCACGTGTACCCAATCGGGAATATACTGCATGAACCCACCGAGAGGAGCCATCAGAGCGACGTGTACCTCGCATAGATCGCGTGGCATGGCGTCGAGCATACCTAACAGAGCCTTCTCCACACCGCCGACATTCATGTAATATAGAGCGAAAAGGACCTTTTTCATAGCCTGGCCTGTGTTTTTTTCTTAAGATGAAATTTGACAAGGATTTCCGAGCGTGTCTCGCTGTCGATGGCGAAGTTCCACGACAGTATGCCCAGTACGGCTGTGGATGCTGCGCCGGCGGTCAGAAATGCGAGCCACGGTGCACTGAAAATCTGCCATACGGCAAGGGCGGCCGCGAATGCCGGAACAATGAACAGCAGCGGACGCACCACCGCTCTGCCAAGAAACTGTCCGAAAGCAAACTGGGGCATGAGCCGCCTAAGTATCAGCCCTACAGCGGTTATCACCGTAAACATCACCGCTATATGTAGTGCATAGACTATCCACGGAATCTGTGTAAGCCTCAGAAGCAGCCACATCGTCGGAATTTCGACAAGATAGATCACGCCGGTGATGATGCTCATTGTCTTGATGCGGCCGGTGGCGTGAACGCCGCAGTTGAGCGTGAAGACCACCAGTTCAGCCGCGCCGGCCACAAGCGTAAGGCGGCAGAACGCAGCAGTATATTCGGGCACCTCCTTGAGCCACAGATCAAGTAGAAAATCCATGCCGACTATGGCCGGAATAGCTATCAGTGAGATCATGAGCAGCGAGTATTTGGCACAGTTGACCATAAGCCGCTGCATATACGGAAAGTTTTCGGCCGCATACTGCTGGATGATCTGAGGGCGGAAGGCCGAAATGATGGTGGTGCCGAACTGTGTGATGGCACCGCTGACCTGCAGGTTGAGCCCGACGGCGGCGTTGAGCGCCTCGCCGCCGAAGCGGTTCAGTATCACGGCCACGCTCTGGAGTCTGAGGCTGTAGCACATGTTGCCGAAGATGTCGGCCAGCGAGAAGCCGAGCAGCGAACGTACCACCTCGCGCGGTGTGCTTGCCCGGCGTCGGCATTCCTCGAAGTTGCGCCGGGCATATGCGATGAAGCATGCCAGCGTCAGGACTGTGACGGCAAGCATCAGCGCCGCATAGATGATCAGTGTGTCGAGTGTGGCGAACAGCGCTAGCGACAGGGCTACGCCGAACTTAAGGAAGGCATTCAGCAGCGTTATCACGGCAAGGGCGTCCATGCGTTCGTGCGCGATGACAGCCGCAGTGAAAGGCACCTGTATTATGGTGCACACGCATGCAGCGAGCGACAGCTGGAAGGTCCAGTTGGCTGCATATAGGCGCGCCGGCTCCACGACAAGGTGATTGTTGACGTACCACACGCCGGCAGTTTCGCCGAGAATAAGCACGGTCAGCGCTATGGCGGCGTGGATCAGCACCGATGACCGGAATGTCTGGCGCAGGCGCTCGGAGTGGCGGCGCCCCATTTCGAAGTTGAGGAAGCGCTGTGTGGCGCCGGCCATGGAGCCGTTGAGAAATGCAAATATCGTGACGATGGCTGCCACGACATTGTAGATGCCGAAATCGTCGACACCGAGCGTATCAAGCACCACACGCGACGTGTATAGTGAGATCCCGATGGTCAGGATCATGCGGCCGTAAAGGAAGGCCGAGTTGCGTGCGATGCGTCGGTCGGTGGAGCTGGTCATGAGGCTGCCGCGGTTGGGTTGTCTTCGGAGTGCCGGACTTTCAGGGGGGGCAGGTCGAAGCCGAGCTGCCGCTTATCGTTCAGGATGATCGATGCATAGCACAGTCCTACAAGATGCAGGCTTATGGGTCTGATCAGACCATCCATGCCCGAAAAGCCGATGATCACAAATATCACGGCCACCGATATGTAGTACGATGCGTAGGGCACCTTCCTTATGATGAACCAGAGCCCGATGAAGAAAAGCACGTGCATTATCAGACCTAAGAATCCTATGTCGAGCAGTACCTGGAAAGGCATACTTTCCACACCGGTGGCCACTTCGACAGCTTCGTCGGGATTGCCGTAGAGGTCGTTGTCGATAATGAACTTTTTCTTGGTCGTTCCCGCGCGGCTCAGGAAGCCGAATCCGATCCATTCCCGATCCATACGGAAAAGGAGCTCGAGTTTCGGTATGATCTGTGCGCCGCGGCCTGTGGCGAACTCGGCCAGGTCTTCCTCGTCGGCCTTGGCCGGATTAAGATCGGTGAACTGGTCGATCTGCGACTGGATGCGCAGCGCGCTGGTCGATGTCTCTACAC
>CAJJQT010000251.1 GCA_905193995.1 uncultured Porphyromonadaceae bacterium
TGGCGGGGCGCCTGACGGCGGAAGCCGGCACAGACACCCTGGCTCGGATCGACGCCGCTGCCCGGTGGGTGCGCGAAAACATCCGGTACGTGGCCATCGAACACGGCGAGCTGGCCCACCGTCCTGCATCGGCAGCCGAGGTGCTCGGCAACCGCTACGGCGACTGCAAGGGATCGGCCAACCTGATCTGTGCGCTGCTCCGCGCGATGGGGATCGACGGGCGCCGGGTGTGGATCGGTACCGAGGGCGACATCACGGCGCCCTTCAGCATCAGCCACACTCTTGGCGCGGCCAACCACATGATAGCCGCGGCCTGCGTAGGCGACAGCACAATATTCATCGACGGCACGGCCCGCAACGCGCCGCGCGGCCTTGTGCCCGCCGCAATCGCCGGACAGGAATGTATGGTGGAGAACGGCGCCACATATATACTTACGCATGTGTGCCGACCATATCCCGCGGAAAGCCTGCTGCGTCAGACGGGTAGCCTGCGGATCGACGGCAACGGCCTCGGGGGAGAAATGCACTACGGATTCGGGGGTGAATGGCGGTGCATGATCGAGACCGCAATGGACGGAATAACGGCCGCCCGCCGCCCGCAGGTTCTGGCCTACTTTCTGTCGCGCGACCGCAAGGGCTTCGCAGTCGATGATGCCGAAATGCTGCCGTCGGCCGCCCCGGATGCTGAAACGTCCGGTGTGATCGCGTCGGTATGCGACAGCGAGGGCGTCAAGGCCGTGGCCGGACGCACGAAGCTATATGTGATGCCGCGTCTGCTGCGCATGGTGCAGCCACGGACTGTGGATTCCCGCGGACGCCGCTGGCCGATCGTACACGACGATTTTATGCCTATGGAGGCCGATGTCGCCATAGAAGTGCCCGCCGGCTACACGGCCGAGGGGCTGCCGCGCACCGCGGTCATAGACAATCCATGGTTTGAAGGCTTCGTGACCTACACTGACGGGGCCGACGGGACAGTGCGGTGCACGGCTGAGCTCCGGCAAAGGCGCCAGTATGCCGAAGCGGCCGAGGCCGAGGCCTGGAACGCAGCCGTGCGCGAAGTTGAGAATGCCTCGAACACCGCGCTGATACTGCTTAAGGAACCTGCGGACTGACCCGCGACACAAATACTTACGATAAACTAAATCTTACTATAATGAAACTGAAAAACTTTCTCCTCACGGCGATAATGCCGGCTGTTGCCATGACGCTTTCGCCTACGGCCGACGCAGCATCGATCAACAAAGGATTTTTCAAAAAGGCGGCCGAAAAGGTCTGGGCTACCGACAGCGAGGGCATCTTCAATCCGGCAACCGAAATTCCTGACAGCGTGGCCGAGGGCCAGTCGGGTGTGATAATCGCGCGGCTTGACCATTTCGAGACCGAACGTGAAGAACAGAATACCATCTACAGTGCTACAGGCCGAACGAACCGCACCAAAGTGCGGCACACACGTCGCAGCATGGTAAAGCTGCTCGACCAAAGCGCAGTCGGCTACTATTCTGACTTTGAATTCGGAGGCACGGCGGTGCGCCGCGACTACGGCATTGTCATCGACGCCACCGTCGAGAACGCCTTCGGCGCACGCGTACACAAGCGCGACGGCAGCACCGTGGACATTGATCCTTCGACCGCCCTCGAGGTCAGTGACGGCAAGGACGGCGGCAAAAACAGCTCGTTCAAGATCGCGATCCCCTCGCTTGAAGTAGGCGATGTGATTGAATACTTCTTCTACACCGAATATCTGCAGGAAACGGGCGATGTCTGCGGTCTCGACGCCGAGCTGAGCGACCGGTATCCGATCCTGACCCGTATGATCACTGGCCGGCTCGACCCGTCGCTCGCAGCCGAATTCTACAGCTACAACGGCGCCCCCAAGGTTACGGGCACTCCCGACGGCGAATTCATAAAAGCCGAGATGCGCTGCTACAATGTTCCGGCCGTTACGTTCAGCCGGTTCCTCTATCCGGAGCGTCAGCTGCCCTTTGTGCGGCTCAATGTCGTGAACAACTATCAGTCGCCCGAAGAGCAGCGTTTCCGCTCGTCGACAGCCCGCGGAGGCGGTCTTTTCAACAGTGTGTCTCCGGCCTCAATCTTTATCGAGGCCAAGGAGAACATAGCTTACTTGGCCTATCTACTCTGGAAATCGCCGCGGCCTGTCAGCCCTCTGCCCGCACGCGCGCTGAAGATGACCAAAAGATTCATCAAAGACCACCCGGGCGCGTCGCCCCGCGAAATTGCTGACGCAGCCTATCTGGCGCTGCGCTACTGCAACCACACCGCCAACGATGACGACCGCATCGGCTCGCCGTTCTTTCTGGCAATGTTTCTCAACGACGTCATCGAGCGCCTTGAGATATTTCCGCTTGAGAGTACGGGCATAGGCATCATCAACTCGCGCTCCGAAGTGCCTACCGAAGATCTGTCGGGCTGGGATCAGAGCAACTTCGTAGCCTGCGCCGGCGACACCGCGTACATGATGCTTCCGGGCTTCAACATCGCTCCGGGCGAGTTTCCCGGCGAATTTCAGGGCGAGTCGGGCGAAAGCTTTTTAGGACGGCTGCGCGAGACGACCAAACTGTCGCCCATCAAGGCCTTCAGTGTGCCCGACCGCAGACACTCGGGCAACTATGTGAAGACGGAACTGACAGTGTCGTTAGCCGCAGACGATCCGACTGCACTCGACGTGACCCGCAGCGTGCGGCTCGGCGGCAGCGGCAAGCGCTACGGCGCCGGACTGGTGGACCGCGCCGAGTGGATACGCGGCGTCGAAGGTTTCTTAGGTATCGAAAAACCTTACAGGATAAAAGGCTACGACGAGCCTACGCGCGCCGCCGCGCTGCGCCGCATTCTGATGGACGAATGTGAGGAAGTCACCGGCGCACGCCCGGACAGCGTGATGGATTATGCCATCAGCGACCGCGGATTTCTGCCCGGACACAATGAAATGGAGTACAGCAGCTCCAACCGTTTCAGCGGCCTTGTCGAGAACCTCGGGGGAGATTTATCGGTGACTCTCGGGCGCCTGGCAGGCCACGTGGGGAAACTCGAAGGCAGCGAGCGCTACCGACTGCTCGACGCTATGTTGCCTACAGCGTTCCAGAACGCCCATGTGATCACATTCAAGGTACCCGAAGGCTATAAAATTGACGGGACATCACTGGCCGACTTCAACCGCAACGTAG
>CAJJQT010000252.1 GCA_905193995.1 uncultured Porphyromonadaceae bacterium
CAAGGTAGTTGTCAAATAAACGTTAATCCCTTAATATAGAACGGGCGCAGCCACTTTCGGCTGCGCCCGTTCTGTATTTCTTAATGAATGATTATTTCAGCGTTCCTGCTTCGGCCTGCTGGATCATGTTCTTGTTGGCCGTGATGTATATCTCGACGCGGCGGTTCTGGGCGCGGCCGGCAGCCGTCTCGTTGGATGCGACATAGTCGGCCATCGGCACACCCTGGGCTGAGAGTCGGGTAGGCGACACACCCTGGTTGGCCAGATAGCTCAGCACGGCGTCCGCACGCGATGTCGCCACGCGCTCGTTGACCTGCAGTGTGCCTGTGTTGTCGGTGAAGCCGTAGATATGTATGTCGGTTTCCGGATTTGCCTGCACGTTGGCTGCGAATTTCGAGAGATCGGCCTTGGCCTGCTCGCTCAGGGTAGAGCTGTTGGTCGGGAAGAGAATGCCGCCGTCGAAGGTTACCTTGATCGCTGCGAGCCCGTTCTGATCAGTGGTCTGTTCCACCTTGGCCTGGTTGGCGAGCTGTTGCTCGAGCTCCTTCTTCTGGCGGTCCATCTTGTTGCCGATCAGGGTGCCGGCGCCGGCGCCTATGCCTGCGCCTTTGCCGCCGCCGATCAGTGCGCCGAGCCCTGCGCCGAGGCCTGCGCCGCCGCCGCCGCCGATCAGGGCGCCCTTGCCGGTATTTGTCATTGAATTGCAGCCTGTTTCGCCGATAAGGAAGGCACCGCACAGGAGAGCGATAATCGAGATTTTAAGAATTTTCATAGTCGCGTTGGTTTTATGTAGTTACTTTTTTGTTATATTTCATCGACAAAAATACAAACAAAATCTGTGAAAAGTTTAATTTTGTCGTAAGTTTTAACTAATTTTGTGCTCGGAAAAGACTATAAACACTTCACAATGCCAATAAGTCATTCAAAGCGCACCGGACTCATGCCGGTAATCATGGCTCATGTAGGAGCACTCATATGCATCGGCATGTGGGGTGTGTCGTTTGTGTCGACTAAGGTGATGCTCAACCACGGCATGCATCCGGTCGAGATCTATATCGACCGTTTTCTGCTGGCATATGTGTTGATTCTGCTTCTTAAGCGGACCCGCTGGTTCTCATACAATTGGCGCGACGAGGGGCTCCTCTGCCTCTGCGGCATGCTCTCGGGGTCTGTTTACTTCCTTGCCGAGAACTTCGCTTTGGAGTACACGCTTGTCAGCAATGTGTCCCTGCTGACGTCTATGTCGCCGCTTATAACCGCTATGCTTGTCGGACTTCTTTATAAGAGCGAACGGCCCGGCCGCGGCATGATTCTCGGTTCTTTCATAGCCTTCATTGGCGTGGCATGCATTATTTTCAACAGCAGCTTTAATGTCGAGATCAAGCCGCTTGGCGATATGCTCGCCATCATGGCGGCTTTCAGCTGGGCGCTTTATTCGCTTGTGCTGAAGAAGCTTGACGCTACTTACGACGTATGGTTCATCTCGCGTAAGACTTTCTTTTACGGCGTCCTCACCTCGCTGCCGTTCCTCATCATGGAGCCCCCGCATTTCTCCGTGTCCGACATTCTCGGCTGCTGGCCGGTGCTGGGCAACCTCCTGTTCCTTGGTGTGGGCGCATCGCTCATCGGATATCTGCTGTGGGCCCGTACCGTGAAGGTAATGGGTGCCGTTAAGGCCAACAATTACATGTATTTCCAGCCGATTTTCACCATGGTGTTCTCTGTTATCTTCCTCCACGAGGTCGTCACGTTCTTCGGCTATCTGGGCTGCGCTCTGATCCTCGGAGGCCTCTGGCTCGGCGATTATCTGACCCGCCGCCAGAAGATGCAGTCGTGATGCCCCGGGCAGCCTGCTTCCCGTGGCAGCCGCGCTTTGTTCACTGATTTCCTCAGTTGTTGCACTTATCGGCGCCTTTTCTTGAAAAGGCGTGTTTTTGTCCGATTTTTCCAATAATTTTTGCGCCGCTCCGCTTTTTATTTGGATAAAAATTTGATATCTTTGCACCCGAATTTCAAAGCGTTGTATCTCTAAAAAATTTCAGTATCGTGTCTAATCTTGCGCTGTGCAGTGCGTTGGTCGTATCCGATGACGGCCATGATATTGTCGTAATTCTCGACAATGGCTCAGCCGACGGCTGTGCCGGCTGTGGCATAGCTTTGTTCTGTCGTAGCGATGCATGCCGGCGCATTAAGCTGCGCAATCCTGGGCATAGACGTTATCGGCCCGGCGACCGCGTGGAGGTCGCTGCCCATCCGGCGCTTAAGCGCACAGCGCTTTTGTTATTCTTCGTCGTTCCTCTGGTGCTTATGGTCGCTTCTGCGGCCGCCGGTACTCTTTTAGAAGCCTCCGAGCCTATGTGCGCGCTCTGGGCCTTCGGTGCTGTTGTCATTTGGTATCTTATTATGTTCGTTTTTAGGGGCCGCATCGGGCGTAGCGCACGTTGGCGGCTGCTGACTTCTGATTAGTAGAGGTTTATGCATTTGGTTTGGTTGACATTATCTGTGCTTTTGATTACCGGCCTTGTCGGTGCGCTGCTTCTTTATTATGTGTCGAAGCAGTTTGCTGTCAGGGAGGATCCCGTGGCGGAGGAAATCGCCGGATTGCTGCCCGGTGCTAACTGCGGCGGCTGTGGCTTCAAAGGATGCCGCGACTTTGCCGCGGCTTGTGCCTCGGCTGCTGACCTTGGGGGAATTTACTGCCCCGTAGGCGGTGAGCCTGTCATGAAGCGTATTTCTGAGATAGTCGGGCTTGAGGCCCGGTCGGTTGAACCGACTGTGGCTGTCGTGAAGTGCAATGGCTGTGCCGATGCCAGGAAGCGTACGGCTGTGTATGACGGCGTCCGTTCATGTGCTCTGTTGGCAGCTGTGTCTGCCGGCGAGACGGCATGCGCCTACGGCTGTCTTGGCTGCGGCGACTGCTTTAAGGCCTGTGCCTACGGCGCCATCACCATGAATCCCGCGACAGGCTTGCCCGAAATCGATGCCGCGCGATGCGTGTCATGTGGCAAGTGTGTCAGTGCCTGCCCGCGCCATCTCATCGAGCTCAGACCGAAAGGCCGCCGCGACCGCCGCGTTTGGGTCGCCTGCTCCAGCCGCGACCGTGGCGCCGTGGCCCGGAAGTTCTGCTC
>CAJJQT010000253.1 GCA_905193995.1 uncultured Porphyromonadaceae bacterium
CTCGACATTGATGTCGGCCATTCCTTCCTCCAGGCTCACGTGCCCGCTAACGCCGCCGTAGCTGTGGCCCCGGTATTCTGCATCCTTCACGTCGAGTGTGGCGTCAAGCATAGTTTTCGGCGAGAAGAAGTCGAGACCCCGGCCCGTGGCGTCGAGACTGGCCGTGACGGACCCGGCACCTAAGTTCGGCATAAAGGCGTTCACAGGAAAGCGGTCCGTCGTCAGATCCACGGCGTATGCCTCGGTGGTACCGTTCCAGCGCCCCTTGAGGCTGATGTTGCCCTTGCCGGTGACGGCCCGCAGGCGTCCGTCGAAGGTGCCTCCGCGCATCGTCACGGCGCCGTCAAGCGTCGTGTACGGTATGTTGACCTCGCGCGCCGTGGCCGGCTCGAGGATCGAGTTCTTGATGGGATTGAGGTCGATCAGGGCGCCCGACAGCGTCAGGTTCCCGCCCATCCGGGCCGGATCAAATACGTTCTGCAGGCTGCCCTTGGCCTTCAGCTTCACGCAGCCGTTGACAGCCAGGGCAAGGTTGTCCACCGCCAGGTCGCCGGCCGTGCCCTTGATGTCGGCTTCGGCATACAGGCGGGCGGCCGGCGGCAGACCGGCAAGGAAGGGCACCGCGGCAGGGAACATCAGCCGCAGATCGGCCGTCGACACATAGCCGTCGGCGTCGAGGCTCAGCACCGTCGCAGGGTCGGTCGTCATGTCGCCCATACCCAGGAGGCCCGACACTCTCAGATCCGTCTGATTGGCCGTCGTGATCACGAAGTCACGGAAGCCCGTCCCGACGGAATCGATATCGAGAGTACCCGTGGCATTCAGTCTCACGCCACAGCGTTCGGTCCCGCTCAGCGTCAGCGGCACACGCACCTGCTCGGCGCGGTTATAGAACCGGCTGACCCCCAGCGTCAGCGAGTCGGCCTCTATGTAGCCGAAATCAAGGCCAGGCACGGGGTTAACCCCGCGGGTGGTGTACAGCGCCCGGCAATCAGAGAAACCTACCGTATCAAGCCGCACAGTCCACGGCGCGGAGGTCGTTTCCGACGCCGGAATCTCCGGCGTGGCAGCCACCGTGGCCGAGTCGGGCGCTATGTACGACACTTGCAGGCCGGCGCCCGTGAACGAGCCTACCCTAATCGTCTGCGACTTCATGTCGATCAAGCCGCCGCACATCACGCCCTCGGGGATTTTCGCCCCGAGCGAGTCAATCGTCGGCAGCATGCGCATCCGATAGGCGAAATCAGTCAGCCGCATCCGCCTTATACAGATTTTCATCTCCGACGGTTCGGCAGTCGCTGTGTCGGTAGCCGCAGGCACCGGATTCAGGTCCAGCGACACACCGCCGCGGGCTATGAGACCGTCGTTGACCTCTATATTCATCGTTTTCAGCGCTACGGCCGCATCCGTCAGCGCTATCGAGTCGGCGTTGATGTTCATGTACATCGCCGAGTCAGGCGCACCGATGCTCAGCCGGGCTCCTCCGAGAGTGGCGCCGGATATGTCGGCACGCCCCTCAAGCAGCGGAAGCAGCTTCACCGACGCCGTCAGGCGTGCGGCCTCGATGGTCTGTGGACCGGGCATCTCGAGCCGCACGCCTTGCGCCTCTATGTCAAGCGGAAAATGCAGCCTGAAACTCTCAACCGACACCCGCATGTCGCCTTCCGACATAGTGGCGTTTATATAGCGGCACAGAAGATCCTGGCTCCATGGCGAATACAGCAGAGTTAGCGCGGCGCAGACAAGCAGCAGCGCCGCCATCAGCGTCCAGGCGGCGACTTTTACTGTCTTTTTTATGATGTCTTTTGCTTTCACGATGTGATGAATCTTTCTTCGGTTCATTTTTCTTAACCGAATCAGAGGCCCGTTGGTTCAGTCGGTCTTTTGAATTTTCAAAGTTAGGGCATTTTTTTAGAACAACAGCCTTTTTCGGACTATTTTTCATCCTTTTTATATAATAATGTTAATTATGTACTCCTCCGGCACCGTCGTCTTGCGCATTATCGCAGTTTTTTGTGTAACTTTGCTGTCGGAAAAAACGCTATCGTCAAAACATGAACACGCAAACGCAAACCATCGCCATCAGCAAAGATACCGTGAGCGGGATGCCCCCGGTAAGTTTCGACGGCGGTATTACCGTGGTCGACACTCCCGCCATGGCCCGCGTGGCCCTGCGCGAGCTCTCGAGAGCACGTGTCGTCGGATTCGACACCGAGACCCGCCCCTCTTTCCACCGCGGACGGCTCCACAACGTGGCGCTGATGCAGCTCTCAACCGACGACCATTGCTTCCTCTTCCGACTCAACATCCTCGGCATATCCGACGGCCTGCGCCGCTTCCTCGAAAATCCGGAAATCATCAAGATCGGCCTTTCCGTCCACGACGACTTCTCCGTCATGCGCCGTGTATCGCCCGAACTTGATCCCCAGGGCTTCATCGACCTGCAGGAATACGTCAAATATTTCAACATCAGCGACATCTCGTTACAGAAGATCTACGCCATCATTTTCGGCGAACGCATCTCCAAGACTCAGCGGCTCACCAACTGGGAAGCCGAACGCCTCACCGACGCCCAGCAGACCTATGCCGCCATCGACGCCTGGGCCTGCCTGAAGCTCTACCGCCGGCTGCGGTCGGGCGCCTTCGATCCCGACGGTTCGCCCTACATCGTCGACCGCTCCATACTCAACTGCAACGGACAGATTCCCTCACACAAAGATGAGACACATTAAGCGACACATCCTCGTCCCGGCCATCCTCCTCGCATACCTTGGCGTGATGGCCTGCCTCGGACTCGACGGCCTGCGCTCCGGACAGACTTCCCCCGCACAATATGCCGCCACGGTTGTTATAACATTAGCCGTCATTGTGGCCCTGTATTTCTTCCTACGCAGGCGCGACAGGCTGCGCGACGAGCGGCTGCGCGATACCGATAATTCAAATAACAATATAAAACATTGAACTACAATGGCTAAAAAAGCTCTTCTGATCATCCTCGACGGATGGGGCATCGGCGACCACAAGCACGACGATGCCATTTACAACACTCCCACCCCCTACTGGGACTACCTTCTCAAGACATATCCCCATTCCGAACTCCA
>CAJJQT010000254.1 GCA_905193995.1 uncultured Porphyromonadaceae bacterium
CACAGCCGAGACCATTTCGTTCACTCTTTCGCATATCGACGGTTCGCCCGTCAGCGGCGGCTTTGTAGCAACAATGTACAACCGGGCCCTCGATCAGCTGCAGCAGATGTTTTATCCTCAGTCGACTGACCTTTTCAGACGTTTTACATATAACCGGGATATCAACTACCGACTTTCTTATTATCGGTCGGATATCGGAGCGACATCCGTATCGGCAAATGTTGGACGTATGAACTATTTCTCGGTTGATGCTCCTGTTTTTGCCTATCTCAATTTTAACCGCAATTACGCAATTAATTACCTATCCGCAACCGTCATGCGCTCAAGTTCGGCCGACGGCGGGGCGAATGGCCAAAAAATGGCGGTAATGGGACAGGTTACGAGGTCGTATTCCGCCGACACTGCCGACGCTGTTGAGGCCGTCGAGGATGAGGCGGTTGCCGAACCTACACTCGCTGCCGGCGCGCCCGCTCCGGAGCCGGCAGCAGATGCTGTGAAAGATGTTTACCGCGAGGGTGAGGTACTACAGGCGTTCTTCCGGCCCGATATGTCGTTCGGCGCCGACGGCTCGGCCACGCTGACATACACCGTGCCTAATGCCAACGGCTCGTGGAAATTCATTGCCACCGCCTGGGATCAGATGGCCTACTGCGCCACGCAGATGCGCACCGCCGTGGCCAGCAAGCCTGTGATGGTACAGCCCAATGTCCCGCGCTTCCTGCGCGAGGGCGACCGCGCCGAGGTGTCGGTTGCAGTCTTCAACAACACCGACGCTGACGGCAGCATAAGCTGTCTGTTCGAGGTGTTCGATCCCAATACCGGCGAGGTGATAAGCTCCGACGCGCCGCAGCTCGACGTCAAGGCCGGCGCATCGGTTGTCCGCACCGTTTCCGTAACCGCGCCGGTCGGATCGCAGGCTGTCGGTCTCCGCGCCAAGGCCACGCTCGGCAACTACACCGACGGCGAGCAGAATCTCATTCCGATTCTTGCCTCGGGCATGACCGTCGTCGACAGCGAGACATTCTATCTCACCGATGCCAATCCGAATTTTGTCTCAACGATACCTTCATCCGAAGGGCCCGCCGATTTCACCCTGCAGTATTGCGCAAATCCTGTATGGGATGTCGTGAAGGCCCTGCCGTCGCTCTACAATGCGACCCCCAAGACGGCCATCGACGCCGCATATTCGATCTACAGCGCTCTGACAGCCCGCGGCCTCAGCCGCCGCTTCCCCGAGATCAACCGTGCCATAGATATGTGGACGGCCAGCCCGGCTGACTCGGCTCTCGTGTCGAAGCTTTACAAGAACGAGGACCTCAAGCTCGCCACCCTGCAGCAGACGCCCTGGATGCAGGCGGCCGCCTCGCAGACCGAGCGGATGTCGCAGCTCGCCCTGACTTTCGACAAGACTGAGATCAACCGCACGTTCGATGCCGCAGTCGATGCCCTCGGCCGCCTGCAGCGTACCGACGGCGGCTTCGCATGGGGTTCGTGGAGCGAAAAGTCATCGCTCTGGACAACCTGCATGGTGCTCGAGACCCTCGGCCGGCTCAACAGCTGGGGATTCCTGACCGGAACCGCCAAGCTCGACAAGATCATCGACCGCGCATTCACCTATGTCGATGCCAACGTGCGCGACACCGATTTTGGCTACGCTTACCTGATGACGTTCTATCCCGACCGCAAGCCGTCGACCACTACAGCGCAGGCCGTTCTGCACAAGACATTGCAGTTTGCATCCGCCAACTGGCGCAAGGCCTCCACGTCGCAGAAAGCCCGGTGGGCCGTGATGCTCAACGGCCACGGTTACGGCGCTGTTGCCAAAGAGATAGTAGCTTCGCTGCGTCAGTTCGAGGTCCACAGCCCGCAGGCAGGCATCTCGTTCCCGTCGGTCAACAGTGTCGATACCTATTCGACCATCCTCCAGGCTTTCGCCGCGGTCGATCCCGTCGAGAGCGAGCTCGACGCCATGCGCCAGTGGCTCGTGCTACGCACCCAGGTGTCGGACGACCTGATGGCCTGCGACCGCCGCTCGCTCATTTCTGCCATTTTGTCAACCGGCAGCCGCTGGACCACTCTGCGTGCCGCCAAATCACCCGTCACTGTCGGCGGCTCTACGCTTGACGTCGACCGCGTCGAGGCCGTCACCGGCACGTTCAGCGTCAAACTTCCGGCCGGCGATGCAGGCAAGGGCATCCGCGTCAGCCGTCCGGCCGGCAACGGCGTTTCCTACGGCTCGCTCACGTCGGTCTACAGTCAGCCGCTCGACCGTGTCGAGGCCCGCGGCTCGTCGGAAATCTCCATCTCTAAGCGCTTCCTCGTGCAGCGCGGCGGCGAGTGGGTCGAGACGTCCTCGGTATCGGTCGGCGAACTCGTCCGCGTGCAGCTTAAGGTGCAGATTTCCCGCGACATGGAGTATCTCACAGTCATCGACCGGCGTCCGGCCGCCTTCGAGCCGCTCGACCAGGTACCAGGCTACGTCTATTCAGGCGGCGCGGCATTCTACCGCGAGAACAACGACTCGGCCACAAACCTCTTCATCGGCTATCTGCCCCGCGGCACATATTATATAACGTACGACATGAATGTCAGCGTCGCCGGCGCGTTCGCCTCCGGTCCGGCCGCCATTCAGAGCCAGTATGCCCCCGAGCTCAACGCCCGCTCGGGATCGTCGAGGCTCAGTGTCAAAACTTTCGGCGCCGAATGACGTTATTCTTAGTGACAATATGTCATACACGGCATTTTGGCACAGAATGTGCATAGCATACAGTAGAACTACAAAAAATTAAAGTCATAAATATTATACATTATGAAACTCAAACCACTTGCCGACCGGGTTATCATCCAACCCACCGCTGCCGAGGAAGTTACAGCCTCGGGCATCATTATCCCTGATTCAGCCAAGGAAAAACCGCTCCGCGGCACCATCCTGGCAGTCGGAAACGGCACGAAAGACGAAGAAATGATTCTTAAGGAAGGCGACGAGGTGCTCTACGGCAAATATGCCGGCACCGAGATCGATCTCGCCGGTGACAAGGTCCTGATCATGCGTCAGAACGAAGTACTGGCAATCGTAGAAAAATAACTCATAAC
>CAJJQT010000255.1 GCA_905193995.1 uncultured Porphyromonadaceae bacterium
AGTTCTGGAACACGGCGCCGTTGCCGCCGTAGGTGATCAGCTCGTGGGGATGCTGGGCCACGGCCGGGTCGAGGTTGTTCTGGATCATCAGCATGATGGCGGCGGCGCTGCGCGAGCGGGCCGGGTAGTCCCCGATTGGCCGGGCGTGCATGGGGTAGGCCGGGCGCAGGCGGTACATGTAGATGCGGCCGTAGTCGGCGAGCTCGCGGGCGAATTCCGGGGCAAGTTCGGCGTGCTTTTCAGGCGGGAAGTAGCGCAGGGCGTTGCGCAGGGCCAGTTCTTTCTGTTCGTCGGTCAGTATGTCCTTGCGTCGGGGCGCATGGTTCACCGACTCGTCGCGGGGACCCGGCGGCGGGGGGAGTATTTCGGGGATGCCGGCGCAGATGTCGCGGCGAAATTCTTCGAGAGTCATTGTCTGGGAGTTATAAGGTCTGAGTGGTTTAATGCGACTGTTTGGCTATCACTTCGTCGGCTATTGCGACAATGTCGGCGCGGCGGCGGCCTGCTTGGGCGGCTATGTCGGCGGCTTGGGCGAGTATCCTGTCGGCGGCTGCGCGGTCGGCGAGGCCTGCGGCGTTGATCTTCACATTGAGGTAGGCGCCGGCCACGGCGGCTTCGGCGGCAATGGCGCCCACGCCGGCGTCGGAGACCGAAGCCGGATTGCCCTCGGAGGCCATCCGCTCGAGCAGCCAGAATGTGTCGAAGGCCGTGCGCATCGTGCGCAGCGGTACCTCGGTGGCGTAGAGTGTGGCTGCCTCGAGCGCCTCGGCACGGGCCTGCTTCTCCTGGTCGGTCGACTTCGGCATGCCGATCGCGGCCATGATGCGGCCGAAGGCGGCGGTGTCCTCGTCGACGAGGGCGGTGAGCGAGTCGAGCAGGCGGCGGCCTTCGACGGCGTAGTCCGAGAATTCCTTCCAGCGGTCGTCCCATCCGGCCTTGTGGGCCGAGAGGTTGGCCACCATGGTGCCGAGGGCCGCCGCCAGGGCGCCCATGTAGGCCGCCACGGAGCCACCGCCGGGAGCGGGCGATTCGGATGCGGTCTCGTCGGCGAATGCGCTGAGCGTCATGCCGGTCAGGCGTTTCTTGTCAGTTTCGCTCCCGCCGACCATATATTCGATGACCTTCTCCTTCGGGTCGAATGGCCGCAGCTCGTCGAGGCCCATCGATTTGACGGCGATGCGTATGATTTCCGATTCGGGCAGTCCGGCCGAGCGCTGCTGGCGGGCCAGGTAGTACCTGCCGGCGTCGGTGAGGGCGCGCTTGGGCACGAGGCCTACGATCTCGGCGCCCGTCACGCGGATGCCGCGTGCGGCTGCTGCGCGGGTCACCTCGTCGAAGGCCACGTGGAGCGGCGTCTGAGCCATGTCGGTGATGTTCATCGACACCTGGGCAATGCCGTACTCGTCGATATACCAGCCTATGGCCTTGGTGCCCCGGAGCGTGCCGGGCTGCATGATGGTGTTGCCGTGGGCGTCCTTGAGCGGGCGGCCGGTGACCTTGCCGCCCTCGCGCACGGGGCGCCCCTTCTCGCGGACGTCGAATGCTATGGCGTTGGCGCGGCGGGTCGAGGTGGTGTTGAGGTTGAAGTTGACGGCGATGAGGAAATCGCGGGCGCCGATGGTGGTGGCGCCGGTGCGCGCGGCGGCCTCGTCGAAGGGCCGGTCGCCGAAGTCGGGACCCTTCTCCGGATCGCCCATCTTGTCGGGCAGGGCCTCGTACTCGCCGGCGCGGCACACGGCCAGGTTTTTGCGCTCGGGGCGGAAGGCCGATGCCTCGTAGCAGTATGTGGGGATGCCGAGCTCGTCGGCGACGCGGCGTGCCAGGCCGCGGGCCAGCTCGGCGCACTCCTCGAGGGTGATGCCGCTCACGGGGATCAGCGGACATACGTCGGTGGCGCCCATGCGCGGATGGGCACCGTGGTGGCCGCGCATGTCGATGAGTTCGGCGGCGCGGCGTATGCCGCGGAAGGCGGCCTCGACCACTGCTTCGGGCTCGCCTACGAAGGTGACGACGGTGCGGTTGGTGGCCTCGCCGGGGTCGACGTCGAGCAGGCTGATGTTTTCAACTGATTTTATCGAGTCGGTGATTGCGTCGATGACGGCGCGGTCGCGGCCCTCGCTGAAATTGGGCACGCATTCTATCAGGCGTTTTTCCATGATGGGGGTTTAAAGTCATTCTGAGGCAAAATTACGGAAAAATCCGCTTGCAGCCAAGTGCGCCCCCCGATTTTTTGAAAAATCGGGGGGCGGGATGTTGGGATAAATGAAAAAGAATTACTAACTTTGCGCAAACAATCATTATCCATGAGCAACGAAAATACAGCACTACAGCCCGGCACGGTGGTCGCCGGTCCCAAGCGAAGCTACAAGGTGATCAAGACGCTCGGTCACGGAGGCTTCGGCATCACATATCTTGTAGAAGGCGACGTGATGGTCGACAACATCAAGGTGACGGCGCGGTTTGCGCTTAAGGAGCACTTCATCGGGTCGCTGTGCTCGCGCGACGGCAGCACGCAGCAGGTCTACTTCTCGGAGCCGGTGGCGGAGGACGTGCGCAATTCGCTCGACTCGTTTGTCAAGGAGGCGACACGCCTGCAGTCGAACGGTCTGAAACATCCTAATATCGTCAACATCAACGAGGTGTTCGAGGCCAACAACACGGCGTACTACGTGATGGAGTATCTGGAGGGGGAGACGCTCGAGGACTTCATCAAGAGCAACGGCGCGCTGACCGAAGAGCAGACCGTATACTTCATGCGGCCGATCGCGGAGGCGGTAGCGCTGCTTCACCGCAACAACCTGACACACTACGACATAAAGCCGTCGAACATCATCATACACCGGGGCGCCGACGGCGTTCCGCGGCCGGTGCTGATCGACTTCGGCCTGTCGAAGCACTACGACAGCCACGGCAACGCCACGTCGATGATGGCCGGAGGCGGCTTTTCGGCGGGCTATTCGCCCATCGAGCAGTACAGCGGCCTGACGACGTTCTCGCCGCAGTCGGATGTCTACGCGCTGGCGGCCACGGTATACCACTGCCTGACGGGCCACGCTCCGGCCGAGGCCGCCACGGGCC
>CAJJQT010000256.1 GCA_905193995.1 uncultured Porphyromonadaceae bacterium
GTCATGCATTGGTGGACGGACACGGCAACTTCGGTTCCGTCGACGGCGACGGCGCTGCGGCGATGCGTTATACCGAAGCAAGAATGACCCCGTTGGCGCTGCAGATGTTGCGCGATATCGAAAAAGAGACCGTCGATTTCATCCCGAACTTCGACGGGGAAGAAAAAGAACCGGTGGTACTGCCGTCCAGATTCCCGAATCTTCTGGTCAACGGCGCTTCAGGCATCGCTGTCGGCATGGCCACCAACATGCCGACGCACAACATCACCGAGTCGATCAACGCGTCGATCGCCGTGCTCGAAAACCCCGACATCACCGTCGACGAGCTGCTGCGCATAATCCCGGCGCCCGACTTCCCCACCGGCGGCACCATCTACGGCTACGCCGGCGTGCGTGAGGCCTACGAGACCGGCCGCGGCCGCATCGTCATCCGCGCCCGCGCCACCATCGAGCAGGAGGCCAACCACGAGACCATCATAGTGAACGAGATACCCTACGGCGTGAACAAGGCCGAGCTGATCAAGTACATCGCCGACCTGGTGACCGAGAAGAAACTCGACGGCATCGCCGACATCAACGACGAGAGCGACGCCGACGGCATGCGCATCGTCATCAAGCTGCGCTCGGACGCCAACTCGAACGTCGTGCTCAACAAGCTGTACAAGATGACCCAGATGCAGAGCTCGTTCGCGGTCAACAACGTGGCACTCGTACACGGCCGCCCGAAGACACTGACGCTCAAGCAGATCCTGCAGGCATTCGTCGACCACCGCCACGAGGTGGTGATCCGCCGCACGAAATTCCGCCTGGGCAAGGCGCAGGAGCGCGCCCACATACTGGAGGGCCTGATCATAGCGTCGCAGAACATCGACGAGGTGATCGCCATCATCCGCTCGTCGGCATCGACCGACGACGCCCGCCAGCGCCTGGCCGAGCGCTTCTCGCTCACCGAGGCGCAGACGCAGGCCATCGTCGACATGCGCCTGCGCCAGCTCACCCAGCTGGAGCAGACCAAACTCGAGGACGAATACAAGAAGATCGAGGAATACATCGCCGAACTGGAACTGATACTGAACGACCCGGCCGTGTGCCGCGAGGTGATCAAGAACGAGCTGATCGAGGTACGCGAGACCTACGGCGACGAGCGCAAGACCGACATCGACTACACCGCCGGCAACTTCAACGCCGAAGACTTCTACGCCGACGACGACATGATCATCACCATCTCGCACCTGGGCTACATCAAGCGCACCCCGCTGAGCGAATACCGCGCGCAGAACCGCGGCGGCGTGGGCTCGCGCGGCAGCTCGGCCCGCGACGAGGACTTCATAGAGCACGTATACACGGCCTCGATGCACTGTTCGATGCTGTTCTTCACCGACCGCGGCCTGGTGTACAAGCTGAAGGTGTACGAACTGCCCGAGGGCTCGAAGACCTCTAAGGGCCGCGCCCTGCAGAACATACTGGAGATCGAGCCCGGCGACAAGGTGAGCGCCTACCTGGCCTGCAAGAACCTTGAGGATCCGGAATTCGCCGGCAGCCACTACCTGATCTTCGCGACACGCCGCGGCGTGGTCAAGAAGACGGTGCTGAGCGAGTACAGCCGCGTGATGTCGAAGGGCAAGAAGGCCATCCTGCTGCGCGAGGGCGACAGCCTGATCGGCGTGGAGATGACGGACGACAACTCGGACATACTGCTGGCCGCACGCAAGGGCAAGGCCAACCGCTTCCGCAC
This sequence comes from uncultured Porphyromonadaceae bacterium, assembly GCA_905193995.1. Lineage (GTDB taxonomy): Bacteria > Bacteroidota > Bacteroidia > Bacteroidales > Muribaculaceae > CAG-873. The sequence continues at coordinate 1,736 of CAJJQT010000256.1, forward strand.
GTCGGCGCTGCGCGCAATGGGCCGAGTAAGCTCGGGCGTGCGCGGCATGCGGCTCGACGGCGACAACGAGGTTATCGGCATGATCACGATGGAGCCGGAGACGGACAACACCGTGCTGGTCGTATCGGAAAAGGGCTACGGCAAGCGTTCGATCCTTGGCGACTACCGCCTGACCTCGCGCGGCAGCATGGGCGTCAAGACCATCAACGTCACCGAAAAGACCGGTGAACTTGTGGCGTTCAAAAGCGTTAATGATGAGAACGACCTGGTGATCGTCAACCGGTCGGGGATGCTGATCCGCATCCGCGTGGCCGACATCAAGATAGCGGGCCGCGCCACTCAGGGCGTGCGTCTGATCAACCTCGACAAGCGCGGCGACGAGATAGCCTCGGTATGCCCCGTGCCGACCGATCCCGAGGAAGCCACCGAAGGCATCGACGGCGAGGAACTGCCCGAGATGAGCGAGGCCGACATCAACGCCGACCTGGAGGCCGACGCCGAACCGGCCGATGAGACAGAAGAAAATAATTAACAAAAACATTAAATCAAGCAACATGAAAAAGATCTTAGCAATGGCCGCCGCTATAATAGCCGGTGCTGTCGCTGTGCCCGCCCAGCAGCAGGTCCTCAAGGACGCCGAACGAGCCATGAAGGATGGAAAAACACCCGCGGAGGTTGTGACCATCATCACGCCGGCCTTCACCAATCCCGAAACCGAGGGACTGGCGCAGACCTACTTCATCCCGGGCAAGGCGATGTTCGGGGAATTCGACCAGCTCTACGGCCTGAAGCAGTTCAACAAACTGCCCGAGAACGGTGTCATCACCATGGGCAACGACCTGCTGAACGGCTACAAATACTTCATGAAAGCCCTGCCGCTCGACTCCGTACCCAACGAGAAAGGCAAGATCAAGACCAAATACTCGAAGGAAATCATCGGTACCCTCACGGGCCACATCGCTGACTACAACCAGGCAGCCCTTGACTTCTGGGAAGTGAAAGACTTCAACAACGCCTACAACGCATGGGAGTGCCTTCTGAGCATGACCAAGAACCCGACTTTCGCAGAGCATCTGCCGGCCGGCTTCCGGGTCGACACCATCATCAGCGAGATCGCCTTCAACCAGGGCATCGCCGCCTGGCAGGCCGACAGACTGGCCAAGGCGCTGGCATCGTTCGAATACGCCAAGTCGAAAGGCTACAGCAAGAAGAGCCTCTACGACTACTCGCTGGCGGTAGCCCAGAGTATGGGCGACATGGACAAGGCCTATGAGATCGCAGTCGAGGCCCAGCCGCTCTACGGCAAGGAAGACTCGCAG
>CAJJQT010000257.1 GCA_905193995.1 uncultured Porphyromonadaceae bacterium
TATCCGTGAAGGAGCTGTGTGCCGCGTCGGGCCCTCCGAAGCAGTCGAGCGGCTTCTCTTCGAGCGACTTGGCCAGATTGCGGAAATAGTCGGGCGGAATGACGCAGTCCGAATCGAAAAATACGAAGTAATCGCCGCGCGCACGTTCCATGCCGTAGTTGCGGGCAATCGATCGGCCCTCGTTTTCCTTGAAGAAGTACCTGACGTCGAGCCCCCGGCTGCGGGCGTCTTCGACTGCGGCCCCGCATGGTTGCGTGGATCCGTCCTCGACAATGATCACTTCAAAATTGCGTTCCGACTGCGCCAGCAGGCTGCGCAGCAGCTCGTCGACTTCGTCGATTCGGTTGTAGACCGGGATTATTACGGAGAAGAGCATGGTATTCAGGACATTCGGTTTTTATAGTCGGAATAGTCGAACTCACGGATTAGCGTGGGCGTGCCGTCTGAGGCCACGCGCCATATGGCAGGATGTGCGATGCCGTTGAACATATTGGTCTTGACGGTCGTGTAGTGGTTCATGTCGAGCAGCGTCAGGCGCTCGCCCTCGCGCAGCGGCTCTGCGAAGCTCCAGTCGCCCTTGAAGTCGCCGCTCAGGCACGAGTTGCCCCCCAGACGGTAAGTCGGCCGCCCTTCGACGGGATCGTCGCCGAGACTTTCGGCGATCGACGGTTTGTACGGCATTTCGAGCGTATCCGGCATATGGCACGCGAACGATGCGTCGATGATTGCGGTGCTGATACCGTCGTTTTCCACTATATCGACTACCGACGTGATCAGGTCGCCGGTCTGCCACGTGAAGGCGCTGCCGGGCTCGAGTATTATTTCGAGTTGCGGGTAGCGTGAGCGCAGATCGGTCAGAAGCCCGATCAGGTGCTCGCGGTCGTAGCCTTGGCGCGTCATGAGGTGGCCGCCGCCCATATTGAGCCATTTCAGCCCGGGCAGCAGGTGGCCGAACTGCTTTTCGAATGCTCCGAGCACTTTCTCAAGGTCGTGGCTCGACGACTCGCACAGGGCGTGGAAATGCAGCCCCTCGATGCCTGCGGGAAGGCCGTCGGCCAGCTGTGAGGCATCGGCGCCGAACCGCGAGCCGGGCATTGCCGGATTGTATATGTCGGTCTCGATGACCGAGCATTTGGGATTGACGCGCAGCCCCGGCGACACGTGCCGTCCGGAATGGGAGGCGTTGAAAGCCGCCACACGGTCACTGAACCGCAGCCACTGGGCTACCGAATTGAATGTAATGTGCGACGAACCCTCGATGAATGCGCCTATGGATGCGTCGGTGTAGGCCGGGCAGTAAGAGTGGACAAGGCAGCCGAGTTCCTCCCGGCCCAGAGTCAGTTCGTTGAGAGAGCTGGCCGTACATTTGCGCCCGTATTCGCGGAATATGTCGAATGTGCGCCACAGGGCGTTGGCCTTGAATGCCATGATGACGGAGACGCCTGCGCGGCGCTCGACGTCGGTGATGATGTCGAGGTTGCGGCGGATGCGGTCGTCGTAGACCACATAGGCCGGAGTCGGTATGTCGTTGACTGTCACTTGTCGAGGATTTTGAATTTTGCGTATTTGAGCAGCAGCTTCCGCTGTCCGTTGTTGTCGAATTCGGCCAGTGCCACGTCGCCCAGGTCGTTGGCGTCGATGCTCACTATTCTGCCGCGGCCGAATTTTGGATGTTCGATTGTCGTGCCCGGTCCGATTTCCGCCGCTGAGTGGAGCGAGCATCCGGCCGGCGATGGCGCGGAAAGTTTTACAGGAGCCGGCTTTGGAGTGTATGCGGCTGCGGGGGCGGCACGCCGGGTCGGCGCGTCCGGCCGCAGGGGGCGGTCGAAAGTCATTTCGTAAGGCAGCCGCTGCGAGCCGTAGCTGAACTTCAGGAACCGCGGGTCGAAGTCCTTCAGGAAGCGCGACGGGCGGCACGTCATCGTCTGGCCGTTGAGATAGCGTGACCCTGCGTAGGTCAGCATGCAGTAGTTTTTGGCGCGTGTGACTGCTACGTAGAGCAGGCGCCGCTCCTCCTCGATCGATTCGGCCGAGTCGTGGCTCATGGCCGACGGCAGCAGGTCTTCCTCGACGCCTACAACATAGATGTTGCTGAACTCCAAGCCTTTTGCTGCATGGATGGTCATCAGCGTCACCGAATCGGCCGGTGTGCCGTCACCCTCCTCGTCCTGGTCGGTCGCCAGCGACACGTCGGCCAGGAAATCAGCCATCGCCACACGGTCGGGCGCTCCTTCCTCGGTGCGGTCTTCGACAAAGCTGTGCGCCGCACGCAGAAGCTCCTGGAGATTTTCCCGATTAGAGATATTTTCGGGCGTATGGTCGGTCATGTACATGGCCAGCAGGCCGGTCTTGCTGAAAATGAGTCGTGCGAGAGCCTCAGCGTCATCACCGCCGGAGTTGGCGTCGATGAAAACGCGGACATCCGACGCGAATCCGAGCAGCTTGCTGGCTGTGCCGCGGTTGACGTCGAGGCTGTAGCGCGCCGGATCGCTGACTACGGCCCATAGGCTGACTCCTGCGGCAATGGCCGTGGCGTTGAGTTTGTCGACGGTCGTCTTGCCGATGCCGCGCGCCGGAACGTTGATGACCCGGCGCAGCGCTTCGTCGTCGTTGGGGTTGACGGCCAGGCGGAAATAGCACACGGCGTCCTTGACCTCCTTGCGCTGATAGAATGCCTGCCCGCCGTAGATGCGGTAGGAGATGTTGCGGCGCCGCAGAGCCTCCTCGAGTACGCGCGACTGGGCGTTGGTCCGGTAGAGTATGGCGAACTCCGACAGTGGATCGCCCGATACGGCGCGCCGCGTGACAATCGCGGAGGCTACGAGTCCGGCTTCGTCGTAGTCGCTGTGACCGCTCTGCACTTCGATGCGAGCGCCCTCGTCGTTGAGCGAGAACACCTGCTTCGGGATGCCGTTCTCGTTGTGGGCGATCAGGCTGTTGGCAGCGCCGATGATGTTGCGGGTCGAGCGGTAGTTCTGCTCGAGCTTGAATGTACGCAGGGTGGGGAAGTGGCGCTGCAGGTCGAGTATGTTGCGGATGTTGG
>CAJJQT010000258.1 GCA_905193995.1 uncultured Porphyromonadaceae bacterium
ACCGCTGAGCCTACCGGCATGGCCGCGGCTTCCTATGATCGCCGCTGGCGCCTCTGCGAAGAGCCTGCCGCCGAAGAGCAGGTCACCGAGACCGCCGCTGAGCCCCAAACCGAAGAGCCGAAGACCGAGGCCCCTGCCACGGAGGACAAGCCGGAGCCGATGAAAATGAGCGAGACGATCACCGCCCTCGAGACGATCTTCGACAAGCTCAACGCGATCTATTTCGAGAGCAAGCTGCCCCGTCCGGTCATCACCGTTCAGACTACGCCGAAAGCGTACGGCCATTGCTCCACCAAGAAGATCTGGAAGTCCGAGAACGAGGGCATGTATGAGATCAATCTCGGCGCCGAGTTCATCAATCGCCCGAAGGAATCTACCTGCGCGACCCTGCTGCATGAAATGATCCACCTCTTCTGCACCGAAAACGAGATTGCTGACACCTGCCAGAATGGCCGCTACCACAACAAGACCTTCAAGGCCGAGTGCGAGAGCCGTGACCTGATCGTCGAGTATGACCGTGCTAACGGCTACGCGCATACCTCTCCGACCGACGCCTTCAAGACCAAGCTCGCCGAGGCCGGCGTCGACCTGAGCGTCCGCTTTGCCCGCGTCATGCCGAAGGCTAAGGCCAAGGCTGAGCGCGAGAAGGCTCACCGCTACGTCTGCCCCGTCTGCGGGCAGGAGGTTCGTACCACTTCCGAGCTCAGCCTGATTTGCGGACATTGCAACGTCACCATGGACCGCCTGGACTAATCCAGGCGAGTCCAAAATCTGGGAGTATAAACACCAGGGCCCTGGGCGTAGAACGCGATACGGCTCGCCCAGGAGCTCCGTAGGATAGTTTAAGGGGGAATGATAAATGACTCAAGCTCAAAGAGACGTCTACATGGCCTTGCTGATGGCTGGACGTGAAGACGAGGCTACGGCCTACCGCGATAAAGTCGAGGCAGCAAGCTATGACTCTGCGCGGGCTCGCGCAAACGCGAATACCTACTACGTCGACAAGCACGGCAAGAAGATCGAGGCTGATATGCTTATCAGCATCGGCGGCAAGGCACCCGAGCTCGTCCTGCTCTGCGGGGGCGATAACCTCGGCGTGAACGCCTCAAATCCCGCATACTTAGAGGCTCATCCCGAGGCCCGTCAAGAGTGTTATCCGCTCAGCGAGTTCGCGAGCAACAATATTGAAATTATTAAGGAGGATATGAATCATGTATAAGTATTGCCCGCATTGCGGAAAGCCCTTCCTGGAGCCCGACAAGCCTCGCACAGTCGGTCTGGTCTCGCAGGTCAAGGAGTTTATCACCTGGGCGCAGATCAAGGAGTGGTCCGACCTGCGCGAGGCGTCTAAGCACTTCGAGATCGGCGACGAGATTCACGACGAGCTCAAGAACGGCGAGCCGATCACCCTGGTCGTTGTTGAGAAGGACAAGCCCTTTGACGGTGACGTCATGTTCATGCTCAAAGACTGCTTGCGCGATACCTACCCCATGAATGACGACTACACGAACGCAGGCGGCTGGAAAGCAAGCAAGCTCCGCAAGGTCCTCAATACCGAGATTCTGGCTTTGCTGCCCGATGACATGCGGGCCGCGATCAAGCCGAGAGTGATCGACGGCGAGAGCGATCTCCTCTGGCTCGCTTCTGAGATGGAGGTCTTCGGCCCACATGACTGGACTGAGAATGACCCTGACCGCGGCGAGCAGATGGCGTACTACAAGCGCCGCGGGAATCGTATCAAGGCTCTCGGCGACGAGGGCGAGGCTGCTCACTCCTGGTGGGAGCGTTCTCCTAGTGCGAACGGCGCTACCAGCTTCTGTTCTGTCAACAGCCACGGCAACGCCAACTACAACTACGCCGACACCTCGTTTGGCGTGGTCTTCGGCTTCTGTGTTTAATCTGCGATCTAAGAATCCCCAGCCCGTCAGGGCTGGGGACAAGTAAGAAGGAGGATTCCGATGGGATTAAGAGAACTGCGCCAGGCGAAAGGCTTGACCTTAAAAGGTCTGGCTGCGCTGAGCGGTGTTAACTATATGAAGATTCACCAGATCGAGACGGGCAAGATCAACCCTGAGAACATTGCGCTCAAGACCGCCGTGAAACTGGCGAAGGCGCTTGACTGCAAGCCCGAAGACATTCTCGCCAAGTAGAGGGACCGCTCATGGACGACGCCGAATATATTTACAAACAAGACGTCAAAGAGAAGGCCATTACCGCGCGGAGTTCGCATAAGTATGGCAGCTCTCGCCGTCGTCGCTGCGGCCTTTCCAGCGACAATTTAACACGAAAGGAATGGGAACGTATGAACGGCCCAGTACATACTCTCAAGCCCGATGAGGCTCTTTCCTGGGACAGGTTCAGAGCTTTGCCGAGGAGCTTGCAGCAGGACTATATCAAGCATATCCTCTCGAAGTTTAAGGTCGGGCCCGCGGCGCTCGGTCGTATGCTCGGTGTCAGCGAGGCCTATTGCGGGGACTACCTCAAAAAGCAGCTCGGTATCACCTTCCAGGGGCGCACGACCCGACAGGAGACCTTGCGCTTCCTCGATGCCTATCGCCCCGACCGAGGACCGGTTTGCGCCGACAAAAAAAACACCGAGCTCACGCGAGTCTCGCTGACCTTCTGCGGTGGCTTTTCGCCCGAGGCTATCGCCGCAAGGCTGCAAGGTCTTTTCCCCGCAGGCGCGGTGGTCTCGGTTACGGTCGATATTTCTGCTGCTGAGGCCTGAGTAGCGAATAGCAAACCAGCAGCCGTGTTTGCTACTGGTTTGCTACTGGCCCAGGGCCTTATATACCAAGGCTTTTTAGAACAGGGGTAGCGGAGTAGCAATTTTACCTATTGAACCCTACAGATTAAACCTAAAAGGATATATTTATTTCCCTTTAGGTTTAATTCATAGGATTTATAGGAAGTCAGTTTTTTGCTACTCTGCTACTCGACAGGAGGTTGACATGGCGAAAAATAAAAAGCGCGGGCCGGCTCAGAAGTCAAAAGGCTCCTACGCCCAGGAGCTT
>CAJJQT010000259.1 GCA_905193995.1 uncultured Porphyromonadaceae bacterium
CGGTATCGACAGCGCGAATACCACGCGCTCGAAGGGCACTTCCTTGCTCGCCTCGATGCCGGCGATCACTCGCTCGGCGCTGCGCAGGCCGAAGCCTTCGATCATCATCAGGTCATCGGCCCTGAGCGAGTAGAGGTCGCTGAAATCGTTGACCAGGCCGGCGTTGTAGAGCGCGGCGGCGGTCTCCTCGCCGATTCCGTCGATGTTCATCATCCGGCGTCCGACGAAGTGCTCGATTCGGCCGATGATCTGGGGCGGGCAGCCGTACTTGTTGGGACACTGCCAGGCAGCCTCGCCCTCGACGCGGATCAGCTGCGTGCCGCAGGCCGGGCAGTGGCTGACGAACTCCACCGGTTCGGCGCCCGGCTCGCGCGCGTCGGTGTCGACGCCGGTGATCTTCGGTATGATCTCGCCGCCTTTCTCCACGTACAGCATGTCGCCGTGGCGGATGTCGAGCTGGCGCATGATGTCCTCGTTGTGGAGCGAAGCGCGCTTCACGACCGTGCCGGACAGCAGGACAGGCTCGAGGTTGGCCACCGGCGTGATGATGCCCATGCGGCCGACGTCGAACGACACGAAGCGCAGCCGCGTCAGGGCGCGCTCGGCCGGAAATTTGTAAGCCACGGCCCAGCGCGGCGACTTGGCCGTGAAGCCGAGGTTGAGCTGCTGGCGCAGCGAGTTGACCTTGAACACCAGTCCGTCGGTAGCCACGGGGAGCTTGCGCCGCTCGATGTCCCAGTATCTGATGTATCGGTCGACGGCCTCGAGGTCGTCGAGCAGCGTCATGGCTTCCGATACCTTGAAGCCCCAGCTGCGGGCCATCATCATGTTGTCGTAGTGGTTGTCGCAGGGCAGGTTGTCGCCCAGCAGGTAATACAGGTAGGCGTCGAGACCGCGTCGGGCCACTTCGGCCGGGTTGAGCAGTTTCAGCGTGCCGGCGGCCGCGTTGCGCGGATTGGCGAAGAGGGGCTCCTCGTTGAATGCGCGCTCGGCGTTGATGCGGTCAAACGACTTGTATGGCAGGACTATCTCGCCGCGTATCTCGAAGAAATCTGGCCAGCCGCTGCCCGAGAGCTGGAGCGGAATCGAGCGGATAGTCTTGACGTTTTCGGTCACGTCGTCGCCCTGGGCGCCGTCGCCGCGGGTCACGGCCCGCAGCAGGCGTCCGTGTTCGTAGATCAGCGATATGCCGGTGCCGTCGAACTTCAGCTCGCCCACTATCGTCACCTTCTGGCCCGGCAGGGCGTCGGTCATGCGCGTAACCCACTGGTCGACGTCGTCGATCGAGTAGGTGTTGGCCAGCGACAGCATGGGGTATACGTGAGCCACCTGCCTGAAGCCATCGCTGATGTCGGAACCCACGCGATGGGTCGGCGACAGGGGGTCGTCGTACTCCGGATGGGCCTTTTCCAGGGCCTCCAGCTCCTTGACCATCATGTCGTAGTCGTAGTCGGAGATCGTAGGGGTATTTTCCACGTAGTAGCTGTGGTTGTGGCGGTTGATTTCGGAACGGAGTTGTTCGATTTGTTGCTTGATGCTGTCCATTGCCGTTAGTATTCGGTTGAGTTGAATGTCTGTATTGCCTTGATGACGCGGTCGGGCTCGAATCCGCGGCCGACGGCGAAGCGGAATGCCTTCGTGCGCGATTCGTAGGAGGCCGCGTCGGGGAGTGACCGCAGCTTGCGGCCGACGATTTCGGCCAGGCGTGCGTCGTAGGCGTCCAGGTCGATATCGTCGAGGGCTTCGGCGGCAGCCTCGGCGTCGTCGACCTTGGTGCGGAGCGCCATCGCAATCTTGCGACGTCCCCAGCCGCAGTATTCGATCTTTTCGCGGACGAACATGCGGGCGAAGCGGGCGTCGTCGACGAGCCGTCGGCCGGCGAGCCGCGCTATGACGCGGTCGGCATCGTCGGGCGTCAGCCCCCAGCGGCGCATGCGTTCGCGGAGCTCGCCCGTAGAGTGCTCGGCGCGGTTGCAGAGCACTTCCAGGCGCGTGTAGGCAGATTCGGGTGTCACGGGGCGTCGCTGTATCATAGCGGAGCGGTGGCGCGGGCGAAGCGCCTGAGTCCTCGGTAGTCGGGTGTGATCTCTATGTCGGTGTAGCCCTGGTCGGCCAGCATGCCGCTCAGCTGCGACGCGAACAGCGGATTGATCTCGAAGTACAGCTTTCCGCCGGGGCGCAGGCGTCCAAGGCCCGTGCGGCCGATGGCGCGGTAGAACTTCAGCGGATCGCTGTCGGGCACGAACAGTGCCGCGTGGGGCTCGTAATCGAGCACGCGGCTGTCCATATCGGTCTTTTCGCTGTCGGCGATGTAGGGTGGATTCGACACTATCAGGTCAAGGTCGCGGGTGTCGGAGACCGGCATATTCAGCAGGTCGGCGCACACGAAGTCGATGCGCACTCCCAGCCGCCGGGCGTTCTCACGGGCCACGGCCAGTGCGTCGGCCGAAATGTCTATGGCCTCGATCTGCGCGAAGGGCAGCGCACGGGCCAGGGCTATGGCTATGCAGCCCGAACCGGTACCGGCGTCGATGACGCGCAGGTCGGCGCGACCGCCGCAGTCGTCGGTGATCATGTCGACGAGCTGTGCCGTCTCGGGTCGCGGGATCAGCACGGCCGGCGTCACCTTCAGCGTCAGGCCCATGAACTGGGCCACGCCCGTGACGTACTGCGGTGGCTCACCGGCAGCTATTCGACCGACCAATGCGTCGATGTGCGCCACGGTCTCGGGTTCGAGGGTGCGGCGCCCGTCGGTGAAGATTTTCTTGGGCGTCGCGCCCAGCTCGTCTTCCATCAGCAGCCGCGCTGTCGCAGCGGCCTCACCGGCCCCCAGGGCGGGCGTGAGGCTCTGCGTGATGTGCCGGTTGAGCTGTTCGAGGGTCATTTGCCGGGATGTTTTTCCGGGTCGGCTTCGGGGTTGTCGTCGTCGGTGTACTCCCATTCGGCATCGTCGAAGTCGATGTCGTCGCCCCAACTCTCGCTGCTGATGTGCTGCAGGTCCTCGCCCTC
>CAJJQT010000260.1 GCA_905193995.1 uncultured Porphyromonadaceae bacterium
TCGGCCTCTCGCCGGCAGGCGTGGCCGACAAGTCGGCGTCGAAGTACGGCGTGGCCGGTGTGCCGGTTCCGGCCGGCGACTGGCAGTACGACCAGATTTACAGCGACCCGCTGGCATGGCTCAGCGACGGCTCCATCGACTTCATCTCGCCTCAGATCTACTGGCTTACCACTCATTCGCCCGCTCCGTTCGAGCCTCTGACCAAGTGGTGGAGCGACGCAGCCGAAAAGTTCGGCCGCCATTTCTACGTCTCGCATTCTATATCGCTGCTGGCTCAGAACAATACCACGGCCAACTGGGCCGACCTGGCCAAGCAGGTGACTCTGCACCGCAAGCATAACACTCACGCCGATCCGGGCGAAATCTTCTATTCGGCCAAGAATCTCGACGGCGCAGGTTCGTCGGGCGGTGCCTCCGGTTTCGGCAACTATCTTTACCAGAACAGCTACCAGGCTCCGGCTCTTGTCCCGCGCATCACGTGGAAGGATCATCCCGTCTACGCCGCTCCCGCCGACTTCAAACGCAGCGGTTCGACGCTGAGCTGGACGGCAACGAAAGGTGCCCGCGCCAATTCGGTGATGCGCTATTCGGTCTATGCCATACCTTCGTCGGTGGCACTTGAGAATGCCATGGATCCTACCGGCGACGGCATCGACGGCGCTTACCTCCTCGGCGTGACCTATGCTCCGTCGTACACACTGGCGGCCGGAAAGACCTCGGGCTACTACTACGCCGTCTGCGTCTACGACGGCTACGGCTACGAGTCCGACCCCGCTCTGCTGGGGTATTCGACCGAGCCTTCGGCCAAGACTTCGCTGATAGCACCTGCCGACGGCTCGGATGTCGACTGGACCGCGACATTCAGCTGGAAGCCGGTGGCCGGCGCTACCTACACTGTTGAAATTTCAGCGGCAGCCGATTTTGCCGTAAAGGCACTCGTCAAGGGCGGCATCGCAGCCGACCACGCCGACATCGACCTGTCGGTCCTCCGCGGCTCCACAAAATACTACTGGCGCGTCGTGACGGCGCAGTCCGGTAAACTCGGCACCCCTTCCGACGCCTTCACTTTCACGACTCCCATGCGCACGGTAGGCAATTATGAGCCGGGCTATAAGATCGTGACCGACGGCGACACCTATGCCGACACCGAAGAATACAAGCTCACTTCGCTGTGGTTCCGTTCGGTGGGCAGGGGCAATTTTGCCGTAGCCGAGGACGGAAAACTCAACCGCGGCATGGTCGCCACGCGCGATTATGTATACGTGAGCGGCCGCAGCGCCGCTTCGTCCGAAGCCGACCTCTACCTGCAGGTCTATAACGCCGAGACCGGCGAACATGAGCGCGACCTGGCGCTGAGCGAGGACGGCCGCTGCGGATATCTGCCCTGCAACGACATTATCCGAGACTCGAACGACAACCTCTGCGTCACCAATCTTACTCTCAATATCAACACCTCGCCCCTGAAGGTGCATCTCGTCGACTTGAATACCGGCAGGCTGACCGAAGTAGCTTCTCTTACCGCTCCCGAAAAGGGCCGTATCGACCACGCGGGCATTTACGGCGACGTAGCTTCGGGCGATTTCTACGTGTTTGCAGCCGTGGCCGGCGATAAGGTCATCTACCGCTGGAAAGTCACAGGCGGCAGCGCCGGCGCTCCCACCAAGCGCACAGTCAGCGAATTCTATCCGGCCGGTGCGGCTGATTTCGGTATCGCTCCCAAGGTGTTCCCGATCAGTTCCACTCTCGTGTATGTCGACGGCGGAGCCACCTCGGCCGCTCTCTACAACTTCCAGACGGGCAAGATATCCGACCGTCCGTCGCCGGCGGCTTCTCCCGTAACTGCGAACGGCGTAGAGGCATTCGCATTCGACGGCAAGAACTTCCTGCTCTATGCCGCATCGAGCCACGAGTCGGCCGGCTTCACTCATCATCTGACAGTCGCCGGCAGCGACAGCAAGTTTGAGAACGGCAACCATATGTGGACCGTTCCCGCGTCGACTCTCGGCAGCTTCAACTCCACGACCTTTTCCGCTCCCGCGTCGGCCGTGGTCAACAGCGACAGCCGCGCCACGGCCTATGTATACGTGCCCGGCAACGGCCTCGCAGCCTACGCCATCACCAAGAAAGCCCACGGCATCGCCGATGCAGCCGCCGACATGCCGGCATTCCGCATCTACGGCCGCACCGTAGTGTTCGACTCTCCGGTAGCCTTTGCCAAGGCGTACACCACCACAGGTGTCGAAGCTGCTTCAGCCGCCTCCGCTTCTGAGCTTCAGCTCCCCGCAGCCGGGATCTATCTCCTCGTAACCCCGCAGGGTGCTGCCAAGATCGTCATCAGCGGCGAATTCTGATCCGCATTTTTCCGCATACTTCACCAGCCCCGGCTCGCTTCTGTGCGCCGGGGCTATATATTTTGCGGGAAAAAATAGGCCTCAGGTCAAAAAGACCGAGGCCTGCGCCCCTTTCTGGGGCTTTGGAAACACTAAAGTCGGACTTGTTTGTTAATGCCTCGCGGTGAGGCGTCCGGCCATAGTGTGTAACTCTTTTATTACCTTGTCATCGATAGTTCGTATGTATAACGCCGCCGGAGTCAGGAAAGTTGTGCCCTGCGGTAAAAAACGCCTCCTGCTATTGTAAGGAATTCCGGCAGCCGGCCGTCGTGTCCCCAGAGTATGCTGAGGCCGAGATACCTGCCTATTATAGCGCTTACGTCATAGCCAAGGGCTTCGAGCGACGGCCTGACAAGATCGGGATGTCGGCACGGCTCTTCCGAACGGCGTGTGCAGGGCAGGGGGCCGCAGTGGGTGCAACGGCCTGTGAAAAGTGCCGCGCGGCCGCCCAATTCGCGTTCGGTCGCAAGCAGTTGTGGTTCCAGCTTCCGGCGTCCATCCATAATCAGCCCGTCGGCCGCCTCGAGCGGCAGGCCGCTTTCTGTCGGTCTGATTCTGGCCGCCACGATCATCAGCGTGTCGCCGAAAGATTCCACATCGAGGTCTTCAGCGGTCAGC
>CAJJQT010000261.1 GCA_905193995.1 uncultured Porphyromonadaceae bacterium
GGAGAACGTTATTTCACTTCCACGTACCGCACTGACAGAGGAACAGGGCTTATTCTTCGTATACCTTCAATTGGATGAAGAGGGATACAAAAAACAGGAAGTCACCTTAGGAGCCGACAACGGTAAAAGCGTACAGATACTTACAGGTGTAAAAGCCGGTGATGCGGTAGTAACCGACGGGGCTTACCAAGTCAAACTGGCTTCGGCAAGCAATGCGATACCGGCACATAGCCATGAACACTAAGGAGATTTACGAATCGACGATTTACGGTTTACAATCTGGCTGCGCAATAAGAACAGCCGGCAATAGGAGATGGTGGATTGTCAAATAGTAGATTCTGCGATGCATGGCAAATAATAAATAGAAAATCGTCAAAATAGCAAATAAGTTCATGTTAAACAAGATTATACATTTCTCTCTTCAGAACCGTATCCTGGTGCTCGTGGCATCGGTGCTGTATGCGGCGTTTTTCGTAGCAATCCATGCCCGCGGTCTCGTTGCGGTTTCGTCGCAGACCATGACTTTCTGGCTTACGTTGACCGGGGCATTCATTTTCGGTGTGATCATTATGGTGCGTGGCTACGCCATGGTTCCCCATACGCCGCTCCCATGGCTCTGGGTGCTGTTGATGGCTTTATGCCCGACTGTATTAAGCTATCAGTTCACGAGCCGTTCGGTCCGCAGGATCGGCTATACGGCGGCGTCGGCGCTCGGCGTTTTCGAGCCTCTGACCGCGCTCGTGGCCGGCTATGTGTTTTTCAGCCAGAATGTGTCGCTAAAAGGACTCATCGCAGTGGTGCTGATTATGGCGTCGGTGACTTTGCTTGTATATACGCGCAATGTCTCGCGCCGGATCCGCAAGCTGCGTCAGAGCCAGCCTGCCGTCCCCGACCCCAAGTAAAAACAGCGGCGGCCTGCGGCGCGGATGCGCGGCAGGCCGTCGGATGCTTGATACCAAGCTTGATGCTATATTTGTTTACGTGTGGCTTGCGGTTTACTTGCGGCCGGGAACGGTAGCCTGACTGCGGCGCTGCGGCGCGTTAACGGCTGCGTGGTGGCCGTGGTCGCGGCGGTTGTTGTCGCGTCCGCGGCGCATGTTGCCTTCGCGGCGCCCGTTGTTGCCGTCGCGGGCAGCAACCTTATGCTGCGGACCCTTCGGGCCGGGCTGCATCATGTAGCAGTTCTCAAGATATACGACATACTGCTCGGGGGTGAGGATGCTCTTGACGCCGTCGAGATATGAGCGGCGAGCGTCCTGACGTGCCTGGCGGCGCTGAGCTACTGCTGCCGAGTCGGGGCGGCGGTTGCCGTCGCGTCGGCTTGCGCGTGCGGCCGAGTCGGGTCGCTGAGATGCACGCTGCTGCTCGAGGGCCCGGAGGGCGGTCTGCTGGTCGGGAGTAAGCTGTATACCCTGGAAGAAATCGGGGCGGCGTCCCTGGGGGGCCCTGCATGCCTGATCAGGGCCGCAGTTCTGAGCGGGTGAGCATGTCTGCTCGGTGCACGGCGCTTTCGGGCAGTTGCCGCAGTTGTTGTTATTATTGCGGGCCGAAGCGGGGATCGCGCAGAGAGCGAAAGCCGCAAGGGCGATGGTCAGAATTTTCTTTTTCATGTCTTTATTGATTGTATATTTAGAGAGATTAATCAAAGTTTTGAGTACTATTTCAATTGAAATTCGATAATATGACAATTTACCCCCGTGGTTGGTTTAATCTATAATATTCGGATTTATAATATGTTAACCATATATGTTTTCAATTGTTAAGACAAAAAGGATAATAAATTATCGCAAATAACCAATGCTAAACTACTGATAATCGCAGAAAAAATTGTATTTTTGCATTCTGAAATGAAAGCAATGAAGACCGAACGACGACCCTACATATTTGAGCTTCCGATGAAAGTCCGCGACTACGAGGTGGACTCCGAAGGCATAGTGAACAATGCTGTGTATCTCCACTATCTGGAGCATACGCGTCATGAATTCTGCGAGCAAGCCGGACTGTCGTTCCGCCAGATGCATTCGCAGGGTATCGATCCGGTGCTCCGCCGCGTCGAGATCGTGTACCGCCGTCCGCTCGGTCTGGGCGATAGCATGGTATCGAAACTGTCGGTGAGCCGACGCGGGGCGTTGTTTGTGTTCATCCAGGATATTTTCACGCCCGAAGGCGAACCGGTCGTGGAAGCCGTGGTGGAAGTGGCCACGCTGGTCAACGGCCGTCTGACGCGCGGCGAGGAACTTTTCAGCCATTTCGCCGCTTATCTCGACTGACCATGACCGACGCCGAGCTCCTTCACCGCATAGCTTTTTCGCAGATCCGGAACCTGAGGGCTTCGGACGCGCTCGAACTGCTCGGGCGCGTCGGGGGGGTCGACAGCTTCTTCGCACAGCCGCAGCAGGATCTGTGGCAGGCGCTGGGTACGCCGGCGAGAATCTGCACCGATGCCGAGCGCGAGCGGCTCCTCGCGGCCGCACGCGCGGAGCTGGCGTTCGTGAAAGCCCACGGAGTCGAGGCACGTTTCATAGCCGACAGCGACTATCCGGCACGACTTGAGCAGTGCGACGACGCGCCGCTGCTGGTCTACACGCTCGGCGACGCCGGCGTTCTCGACGCGCAGCATGTGGTGTCGGTGGTCGGGACGCGCAACGCCACGCGCTACGGCACCGATTTCACCAAGGACCTCGTGGCGGGACTCGCCGAACTGCTCGACGGCCTGACGGTGGTGAGCGGTTTGGCATACGGCATCGACGTCAGCGCGCACAAAGGCGCGCTGGCGGCGGGAGTGCCGACGGCCGCAGTGGTGGCGCACGGGCTCAACACGATATATCCGGCCGACCACCGCGACATAGCCCGGCGCATGATTCACGAAGGCGGCGCGATAGTCACCGAATACCCCTCAGGCGCGCAGATACACCGCGGTAATTTTCTGGCCCGCAACCGAATAGTCGCAGGCCTGAGCGATGCCGTGATAGTCGTGGAAAGCGACGTGCGCGGAGGCGCACTG
>CAJJQT010000262.1 GCA_905193995.1 uncultured Porphyromonadaceae bacterium
GGCATTGACCTCGCGCCCGCCGACATCATGCCGCTGCTGATGCGATTCCCCGACGTCATGGTCACTGACGGCGACGAGGACAACTCCCCCGAAATAGCCCTGGCACTGACCGACACCTGCCGTAAGGCCGTCGAAGCCGTCACCGCCCACCGCCGCGCCGAAGGCGAGCGCCTCGAGTCGTTCTTCGAGACCCGCGTAAGGGCTATCGGCGAGCTGCTCGAATCGATTGCCCCGTATGAGGCCGAGCGAGTGCCGCGCATCCGCGAGCGCATCGAGGAAGGCCTCGCACGCATCCCTGTGGCCGAGTACGACAAGGGCCGTCTCGAGCAGGAAATGATATTCTATATCGAAAAACTCGACGTCAACGAGGAGCGCCAGCGTCTGGCGCAGCACCTTCGCTATTTCATCGAGACGATGAACGGCGAGCCCGGCCAGGGTAAGAAACTCGGCTTCATCGCCCAGGAAATGGGCCGGGAGATCAATACCCTGGGCTCGAAGAGCAACCATGCCGACATGCAGCGCATAGTCGTGAAGATGAAGGACATTCTCGAGCAGATCAAGGAGCAGGTGCTGAACGTTTTGTAAGATTAAGAATTATGGGGGCTAAGCGCAGGATTTGCATCGCCACGGGCACACGGGCCGACTGGGGGCTGCTGCAGCCGCTCGCCGGCCGGCTCAAGACCGCCCCTGACGTCGACCTGCGCATACTCGCCACCAACATGCACCTGCTCGGAAAGTACGGCTCCACGGTCTCGGAAATCGAGGACGCCGGATTCACAGTCGACGAGCGCGTGCCCATCCCCGACGGAGGCGACGGGCCGGCCGAGGCCTGCGCCCTGGCGGCTGCAGCCTGCCTCGACGGCTCCGCCCGGGCTTTCGGCCGTATGCGCCCCGACGCCGTCGTGATTCTCGGCGACCGCTACGAGATGCTGGCCGTGGCATCCGCTGCAGCCCTGATGCACATTCCCATCGTTCACATCTCGGGCGGCGAGGTCACCGAGGGGGCCATGGACGACTCCATCCGCCACGCCATCACCAAGCTCGCGTCGCTGCACCTGACGGCGACCGAGCGCTACCGCAGCCGCGTCATCCAGATGGGCGAGCAGCCCGACAGGGTGGTGAATATCGGCGCATTAGGTGTGTGGAACGCCTTCAACCAGCAGCTGCCGACGGCCGGCGAGGTGCTCGAAAGCCTCGGCATTGCGGGCTGCTCCGACATTGCCCTGGTCACTTTCCATCCTGCCACGCTCGACCCCGAAGACCCTGCCGCGCGCTTCGACGCCCTGGCCGAAGCTCTCGACCGCTATCCCGGACTGCATGTCATAGTCACTTACCCCAACAGCGATCCGCGATCGGGCGCTGTCATCGGCCGCATTGCCGCCTGGCACGAACGTCGTCCGGAGGCTGTCACGGTGGTCAAGTCGCTGGGAATGAAGCGCTATCTGGCCGCGTCGGCCCTGGCCAGGGTTGTCGTCGGTAATTCGTCGAGCGGCGTGGTCGAGGTACCGTCGGCCGGAACCCCCACCGTCGACATCGGCATCCGCCAGAAAGGCCGCATCTCCGCGCCGTCGGTGATCCACTGCGGTGACTCCGCCGACGAGATCGCCGAAGCCGTGGCCCGCGCCCTGTCGCCCGATATGCAGGCGCTCGCCGCCCGCCGCGAAAATCCCTACGCCCGCCCCGACACGGTGGAAGCCGCCGCGAGGGCCATAATCGAATTCATCAACCGAACTGAACACGCGCCCAAGCGATTCTACGACCTGCCATGCTGACACCACTCTACATCATACCTGCCCGCGGAGGCAGCAAGGGCATCCCGCGCAAGAACATCAAGCCGCTGGGAGGCCGGCCGCTCATACACCTGTCGATCGACGCGGCCCGCGAGGCCGGGGCCGACGACCGCCACATAATCCTGTCGACCGACGACGCCGAGATAGCCGCCGTGGGGCGGCAGACGGGCCTCCCGGTCGAATACATGCGCCCGCCCGAACTCGCCACCGACACCGCCGGCAGCCGCGAGGTGATACTCGACGCGATGGACTATGCCGACCGCCGGGGCATCGCGTACGACTGCGTGGTACTGCTGCAGCCGACGTCGCCGCTGCGCACCGCCGTCGACATCCGCGCCGCCATCGGCCTCTACACGCCCGACACCGACATGGTCGTGACCGTCGTGGAAGCGGCCTCCAATCCTTACTACAACTGCTTCGAGGCCGACCCTGATACCGGATACCTGCACATAAGCAAGGGCGACGGGCTCTACACCCGCCGCCAGGACGCCCCGGCCGTGTGGGAGTACAACGGAGCCGTGTACGTGATCAATCCGGCCTCCATCCGCGCCATGCCTATGGGCAAGTTTACGCGGCGCGTACCATCGCCGATGCCGCGCGAGCGGAGCATCGACCTCGACACGCCCTTCGACTGGCTCGTGGCCGAGGAATTCATTAAGATGCAGCCCGCAGGCCGCCCTGCCTCCGGCAACCAATCACCGAATTAAGTGTTTTAAGAGTATGCGCAACCTCATCAACGAACAATCGACGCTGCTCCAGGCGCTCGCCCTGCTCAACTCGCTCCCGGCAAGCGCCATGACCCTGTTTGTGACCGACAGCCGCGGGGCCGTGACCGGCTCGCTGACCGACGGCGACATCCGCCGCGCGCTGATCGCCGGCAAGGGTCTCGACAGCCCGGCCGGCGACGCTGCCTGCCGCTCATTCCGCGCCCTGCGGGGCGACGAATCGGACGTGGAACTCATCCGCGAATGCCGCCGGGCCGGCATCAAGCTGCTGCCGCGCCTCAACGCCGACGGCACACCGGCCGAGATCGTCGACCTGAGCCTGACGCGCTCGCGCCTGCCTCTGTCGGCCATACTGATGGCCGGCGGCAAGGGCGAACGCCTGCGCCCGATGACCCTGACGACGCCCAAGCCGCTCCTGACCATCGAGGGCAAGGCCATCATCGACTACAACATAGAGGCGCTGG
>CAJJQT010000263.1 GCA_905193995.1 uncultured Porphyromonadaceae bacterium
TGAACCTCAATGCTTTGCGCTCGGATGCTCCATGGAGCATCCCTACATCCTGCGGCTGCGGCAACATCCTGCTTCCATAACAGAACAGGGGGCGGCCCGTGATGGACCGCCCCCTGCCTGGGATTGAAGTTACCTCTGCGGGGATGTCGTCGCGACTGCCCGCAGCGTCGGTTAAGTTAGATAAACGAAATTTTCTGTTATTTCTTCTGCGAGATGATGACCACGCGGCTCAGGGCCGGATCGTCGAGGAACATGGCGCCCACGCCGCCGTTCCACTTCACGTCGAAGCGGTCGGCCGGGATGCCGAATTCGTTGACGAGGTACGAGCGGACGTTCTGCGCGCGCTCGCGGCTGAGGGTCTCGTTGACCTCGGGCGTGCCCGTAGCGCTGTCGGCGTAGCCGCGGATGCAGAATACGGTGTTGTCCGGGGTCGACTTGATCATGTTGGCCACCTGCTCGAGCTGGGCGCGGTCGGCGTTCGACAGGGCGCTGACGTTGATCGGGAAGTAGATCAGGTATACGCCGTTGGCGTTGACCACCGTGTTGTGCTGCACGGTGCGGCCGGCCATTTCGGCCTCCAGGGCCTCGTTCTTGGCGATGAGGTCCTTGATCTGGGCGCGCAGGTCGTTGACGGCCGAGTTGTCGTAGCGGGTCTGGTACTCGGTGACGCGGGTCGTGCGCGACTTCCAGCCCTGCTCGCCGAAGCGGTAGGTGAGGCCGGCGGTGACGCTCACGAGGCCGTCGAAGTTGCGGCGGCCGCGCTCGCCGTCGAATTCATCGTCGGTGATGGTGGCGCGGATGTCGAGGTTGATATCCAGAGCCTTGGTGATGTGGAACATGTTCATCACGCCCACGTTGCCGATCACCGAGTTCTGGGTCGGATCGCTGTATACGTGTCCCCAGCCCACGCCCAGGTAGGGGGCGCAGCCGTAGACGCGGTCGATGTCGTAGCCGCCGATGATGTTGGTCAGGTCGAACATCACGTCGGCGTGGAGGGTCAGGAAGTTGAACTTCGACTCCATCAGGTAGCCGTACTCGCCGGTGAACTTGCCCGGTACGGGCTTGCCGGTGTTGTAGACGCCGCCCTTGCCGTCGGTGTTCCACGTCTGGGTGGCGCCTTTGGCGTAGAGGCCGCTGTACATCAGGCGGGCGCCGATGAAGGGCGAGAACCACTTGCCTATGGCGAAGTCGAGGGCCGGCGATATGCGGTCGCCGAATTTGGCCTGGCGGTCGTGGTCGCCGAAGAAGATCTGCGGGCCGGCGCCGATGCTTACGAACCAGTTGCTGCGGAAATCGGGCGTGGTGCGGGTGACGGTCTCCATGATGGTCTCCTCCGTCGTCTGCACGGCCTCCTGGGCGGAGACGCCCAGGGCGGCCACAGCCGCCACAGCAGTCATAAGATACTTTTTCATTAGTCTGAGAGTTTATTAATTGAATTATTTTTTAAGGTTTTTATGTCAGATACGATACCTGCGCAGCCCTGGAGAGCAGGCTTTTAGCCTGCGATACTCCTGATAGCCGGGGTAATTACTTCCGTTGCGTGTAACGCGCAGGCTGAAAGCCTGCTTTCCAGGCATCCGCGGTTGAGCGAGGGTGTTGCAGAACCGCACGATGTAGGGATGCTCCCTGGAGCATCCGAGCGCAAGGCATTGAGGTTCAGCGGATGCACGAGCGTGCATCCCTACAAGTACGACGTTTTTTTAAGTTCTGCAACATCCCCTTTCCGGGGCATCCGCGGTTGAGCGCAGGCTAAAAGCCTGCTTTCCATAGCTTTTACTGCTTCGTCAGGCGGATGATGTAGGTGGCGTGGGCGGCGAGGGTGCCGGTCAGCGACGAGGCGCCCGTCAGGGTGCCGGCGTCCGAGCGGGCCAGCAGGTTGCGCACCTTGTAGGTGGGCGCCGGATCGAGGGCCTCGAAGTCGGCTGCCTTGACGGTGTACGAGCCCTGGCTGTCGCCGAGGTTCACCACGGCGATGGCCACGCCGCCGTCGGCGAGGTCCTTCATGTAGTAGTCGAGGTTGCCGTCGGTCTTGACCCATTCGGCGCCCTGGCCCATCGGATCCTGATTGATGGCGATGAGTTCCTCGTTCTTCAGCAGGGCCGCGTCGTGGGCGTTGATCGACGTGCTGCGCACGTCGAGGGTCAGCAGCAGCGGCGAGCCGTACATGCACCACATGGCGAACTCGGTCTCATATTCTGCATCTCCCATCGTACCTTTTTCGCTATACAGCAGGTCGTTCGACGAGGTGCCTCCGCCGCGGATGCCTACAACGAGCATATCTGCGTCGTTGTAGCGGTTGATGCCGACGTAAGGCCACAGGTTGCGCATCAGGTCGATAGTGTTCTTGAGGCCGATGCCGGCGCCGTCGGAGTTCACCGAATTGGTGTTAGGAGCAGGTTTTTTAATAAAAGTTCCGGTAGTGCCATATTGTCCCATCCAGCCGTCGCGGTGGTCGTAGCTCATGCGCCACGACGAGGCGCCGGCTTCTGCTCCCCACTTCCAGGGGTCGTGGATGCCCCACTCGCACATCGACAGCATGACCTTGCCGCCGGCGCCCTTGAAACCGTCGCCCATGCGGGCGTAGAGCTCGCGGGCAAGCGGAGTGCTCGCCGGATCGAGCGTGCCTAAGTCGCCCGTGTCGCCGTGACCGACCCAGAACCAGTCCTCCTTGAGCTTGTCGAAGCCCCATTCGGTGAATGCAGCGGCGATCTGGCTCTCATAGCCATATGCGCCGAGCAGTGTGCCGCCGCCCTGCGAGCCGCTGGCGCAGGTGAGGTAGCCCGCGTCGGAGTAGATGCCGGCCTTGAGGCCCTTGGAGTGGATGTAGTCGGTGACGTACTTGAGTCCGTTGGGGAACTTGGTGGTGTTGACGTTCGGCACTTTGTTGGCGTCGCGCGATCCGTCGGTCATCTGCCAGCAGTCGTCGATGCCGAGGCAGGTGTAGCCGGCGTCGGCCCAGCCGTTGGCCACGAGGG
>CAJJQT010000264.1 GCA_905193995.1 uncultured Porphyromonadaceae bacterium
GCCTGGTAACGCTCTTGCATGGCCTTAGCCGCATAAGCCTTCGCCAGAGCCTCAGGTGTTAATCTAACTGGAATTCTGGCATATGTTTCTATCTGTTCTCCTGTATCTGGATCGGTAATAATGCCTCTGATTACTCCTTGGGGTGTTTTCATCTCTCTTTATTTTTGAAGTATTCGACAATCTCTTCGGCGGTGGCTTTGCGGGTGGTCATCCAGTGATAGGAATAGCCGTTGATCTTGTCTGACGTGCACTTGAACATTCTTCCTTCTTCCACAAACCACTGTTCCCGGTCGTTCTCGTCATTCATCGCCGCCAGGGCTTTGAACAGCTCGATATTGTCGCCGCAGTCGATATAGCCTTTTGAAACCATCTCTGACTGTGTGACGGGGGATTCAAACGCGCATAATAGACAACCCGATGTAACATCTACATACAACACGTTAGATTCAAGACCCCGCATAAGAAATTTATATCCAATCCCTTCCAGCCACTCGATCAACTCTTTTCGCTTCTCCGGATTCTCAACCCGAACAAAGCAGGGGGTAGTGAAGGTCATACTTCAATCAACTTTAAATCATTCTCTTGAGGAAGCAGAACACCGTCGTGACGTAAGCAATTCAAATTGATAATAATCTCACGACCAACAAGATGATCCGATATATATTGCTTATAACCTTCAATTGTATCCACGTCTTCCGGCATCAATAGGGCGCATCCGACAAAAGGATCACAAGACAGGATTTCTTTCGTATCAGATACTTGAATTTTCAAGTCCGGCCAACCCGCTCCGATAATAACAGCCCGTTTCATTGCTCGTTGAGTTTACGAATGAAATTGTCCAGATCGGAGGTTAGGTAACCTCCATGTGCTTGTTCCATGTATTCTTTGAACGCCTCCGCTGCTCTTGCTTTCAGCGCTTCAATCTTCTCTTCTGCGTCCTGCTCGGCAAGCTCGACGGCTCTCTCAGCGCTTTTACGATCCAGGAGCTTCCCTTCCACATTCATGTGAATCGAATACATCACTTC
Source organism: uncultured Porphyromonadaceae bacterium (assembly GCA_905193995.1). Lineage (GTDB taxonomy): Bacteria > Bacteroidota > Bacteroidia > Bacteroidales > Muribaculaceae > CAG-873. The sequence goes on from CAJJQT010000264.1 coordinate 1,026, forward strand.
GCCGGGTAGTTGTATCGCACTAAATGCGCTATTCCTGATAAATTCCTTTGCTCGTTTGCTTTTCATTTCCCGCTCCTTTCTGCCCTCGATAGGGCTTCATACTCGTTGATCGTTTCAAAAATCTGTAATACCACTTGGGGAACTACGGCGTTTCCGTAGGCTTTGATGGCCTGCTCCCGCCATCGGTTGTAGGCTTTGGCCCGCCGGGGTGTTAGGATTCCTTCAAAAACGGCGTCAAAATCCAACCAGTCGGAAAGCCCATCATCTCCTCGACGAACAGGGGATTGAGTTGGGAAGTTTCGCCAGTTTGGCGGTATACTAACTCGCTCATTTCTTCGCCGAGGTTGCTCTTGCCCCTGTCTCTCTTGGCATGGCGACAATCCTGCACTTTCGGAGTAGGAAGCAACCCCACCGGATAAAATTTCGTCTTTCCGTTCTCGCACATCTTCAATCCCTGCGTCTGCGCGGTGGGCAACAAACCATGTCCGGTACCTTTGGTGTGGAGCGCCGACACCGCAAGCTGGAAGTACATACGGCTGGACTTCGTAACCTTCCGCTTCCAGGTCAGCGCACACCTGTTCGAATACCAACCCGTCCGACCAACTAACAATCCCGTAAACGTTCTCGCCCACGACCCAACGGGGTCGAACAACCCGAATAACTCCGAGCATTTCGGGCCACAGGTAGCGGTCATCTTCGGTTCCTTTTTGTTGTCCGGCAGTTGAAAACGGCTGGCAGGGAAAACCTCCTGTGAACACGTCGATCCGGCCTTTGTACCTGGCAAAATCTGCTGTTCGTATGTCTGTGAATTGTTCTGCATCTGGAAAGTGGTGTTTTAGTACGGTTTGACAAAAAGGGTCTATCTCGCAGTTGAAAAGGTTTTGCCATCCGACCCATTCGGCGGCGAGGTCAAAACCTCCGATCCCTGAAAACGAACTGCCGTGCGTCATCTCTCGTTATTCTGTGCCCCGGACGGGATGGTTTACAAACACCCTTTAATCCTGCCGAGAATCTCATCATCGGACACTTGATAACCCAGCGAAAGGACATCGCACAGGATGCGGCGGAATTCTCCGGGTTTGTAATTCTCGACGGTAGTTGTTCCCAGATTAATCCTGGCAGACAACTCCCTGCGGATAACCTCGCCACGCAGCTCATCATCATCGATTTTCTCCAGTATATCTCTTACATAAAATTCAACTTCGGTATCGACGTCCAAACTAATGTATTTACTCATGATTATCTGGTTTTTAATAGTTTTGCGTATCTGTCTTTCGGCGTATCCCCGATGTGGATTAATCCTGCTTCTTTCAGCCTTTCAAGCTCTTCGACCATCTCAAATCAACTGATCGAAAGTTTGTCGTAGATACTCCGAAAAACAATGTTCAGCGGCTCGATTCTTTTCTCTTTTCGCTCGGCGGTCAGTTGCCCGATAGCTTCAAGGACGGTCATTTCTCTTTGCTTTTGAAGTAGTCTAACAGGTCATCCAAACTCATCAGGAGGGTAAATCTTTCCTTGTCGTGACATCTGGTGTCGGCAACTTCGGAACAGGTGTAGTTATCTTTCATCGCTATTTCTTGACAAAACCCCGTTGTATGGCTTCGTGGTTACGCGCTTTTTCGCGCTTCTCTTTGAGAATAAAATCCCGGCTGGCGTAAGAGTTGAAAGTGTTGATCGCGCTGCGGCAGCGCTTGGTGGCTCCCTTGTTGCACATGTCGGTCAGAATGCGGATTACATCCTCGTCGTCCATGCGCTCGACAATCGCCTGAGCCTGGCGCAAGGTGATCGGAAACTCCATCAACTGAACCGAGGGTGTATGGGTCTCGATCCACCGCAGCATATCCTGGGCTTTCTGCGAAACTTCACGCGCGCGCGTTTTGTCTTTACCAGAAAAAAACTGTGTGT
>CAJJQT010000265.1 GCA_905193995.1 uncultured Porphyromonadaceae bacterium
CAAGGGCCTGCCCATGGTCGCCGTCAACCCCATCGCCGGGCACGAGGAACGCAACCTGGAATTCCTTCTCAACCAGGGGGCCTGCGTGCGGGCCGACAAAATCTTCCCCCTGGATGAAGCTGTCGCCATGCTCATGACCGACCGCGAGCGCCTCAGCGTCGCCCAGGATATCCTCGAGAAAGCCGGCCAGCGCATGAAGGACAACCAGCGCTCGACCTACCTGCAGATGCAGCTCGACACCATCAAGGAGGAACTCTACGGCTCGACCGACGACGAGGACGACTTCGAGTCGCTCGAACGCCGCGCCCGCGCCGCCGGCTTCCCCAAGAACGTCGCCGAAATATTCAGCAAGGAGGTCGGCAAGCTGCGGCGTCTCAACCCCACCACTCCCGACTATTCCGTACAGTACGCCTACCTCGAGACCCTCCTCGAACTCCCCTGGAACAAACAGACGAAGACCTCGTCGGACATCGATTACGCCCGCCGGGTACTCGAGGACGACCATTACGGCCTCGAGAAGATCAAGCAGCGCATACTCGAGCAGATAGCCGTCGTGCTCAACAATCCTCAGGCCAAGGCGCCGATTCTATGCCTCGTAGGCCCTCCCGGAGTCGGCAAGACCTCGCTCGGGCGCTCCATAGCCCGCGCCATGGGCCGCAAATACCAGCGCGTGTCGCTCGGCGGTCTGCACGACGAAGCCGAGATACGCGGCCACCGGCGCACATACATAGGCGCCATGCCCGGACGCATCATCAAGGCCATGAAGAACGCCGGCACCACCAACCCAATACTGCTGCTCGACGAGATCGACAAGCTCGGACAGGACTACAAGGGCGACCCGTCGTCGGCTCTGCTTGAAGTCCTCGACCCCGAGCAGAATATCGCCTTCCACGACAACTACATCGACATCGACTACAACCTGTCGGGCGTGCTGTTCATAGCTACCGCCAACTCGCTGTCATCGATCGCCGCACCGCTGCTCGACCGAATGGAGATCATCAACCTCAGCGGCTACCTGCCTGAGGAAAAGATCGAGATCGCCCGCCGCCACCTGCTGCCAAAGGCCATCGAGACCAACGGGCTCAAGGGCGAATTGCCGTTCGGACTCCCCGACGAAACCATCAACGCACTGATCGACAATTACACGGCCGAAAGCGGAGTGCGACAGCTCGAAAAGCAGCTTGCCTCGATCGTCCGAAAATACATTCTGGCTACGCTGTCGAAAGAAAGTTTCCCCGCCACAGTCCGCCCCGAAGACCTGCGCCCGATGCTCGGACTGCCCTTATACACCAAGGAGAAATACGAGGGCAACGACTTCACCGGTGTCGTCACCGGACTTGCCTGGACTCAGGTCGGCGGCGAGATACTGCTGGCCGAGGCATCGCTTTCGCCCGGCAAGGGCGACCGCCTCACCATCACCGGCAATCTCGGCGACGTCATGAAGGAATCGGCAACAATAGCCCTGCAATGGGTCAAGGCCAATAGCGCCGCCATCGGAATCGACACCTCGCGCTTCGAGCAGAACAACCTGCACGTGCACTTCCCCGAAGGTGCCATACCCAAGGACGGCCCATCGGCAGGCATCACAATCGCCACGGCCATCGTCTCGGCATTTACCGGCCGCAAGGTCGCCGAACGTATCGCCATGACCGGCGAGATCACCCTGCGCGGAAAGGTGCTGCCCGTTGGCGGGATCAAGGAGAAGATCCTTGCCGCCAAGCGCGCCGGCATCGACACAATAATCCTGAGCAGCGAGAACCGCCGCGACATCGAGGACATCGACCGGGCCTACCGCGAAGGCCTCTCGTTCGTCTACGTCGACACCATGTCCGACGTCATCGCCCGCGCCATCCTCTGACCCATCAGTCGAGGAAGCGGCTGGTGAGGCCGGCGTAGGCGTCGATGCGGCGGTCGCGAAGGAAGGGCCACCAGCGGCGCACCTGCTCCGACCGCCCGAGGTCGACCTCGACCACAGCCTCGGCCTCGCGGTCGAATGGCGCGCGGTAGAGGAACTCGCCCTGCGGGCCGGCAACGAAGCTGCCGCCCCAGAACTGTATGCCGTCTGTCGCGCCCGACGGGTCGGGCTCGAAACCTACGCGGTTGACCGTCACCACGGGCAGCCCGTTGGCCACTGCGTGGCCGCGCTGCACTGTCGTCCAGGCTTCGAGCTGGCGCTCCTGCTCGTCGGGCGTGTCGCTGCTGGCCCAGCCAATGGCCGTAGGATAGATCAGCATCTCAGCTCCTGCAAGGGCCATCAGGCGCGCGGCCTCGGGATACCACTGGTCCCAGCATACCAAAACGCCGATCTTGCCGAGAGATGTCTCTATCGGCTCGAAACCGAGATCGCCCGGCGTGAAATAGAATTTCTCATAGAAACCGGGATCATCGGGGATATGCATCTTGCGATATTTTCCGCATATGCGTCCGTCTGTATCGAAAACCACAGCCGTATTGTGATAGAGGCCCGGCGCACGCCGCTCGAACATGCTCGTAACGATAACCACACTGTTGGCAGCGGCGGCCTCACTGTAAAATTCAGTAAATTCACTCGGAATCTCCTCCGCATACCTGAAATTGTCGACATTTTCAGTCTGACAGAAATAAAGAGAATCATGCAGTTCCGACAGCACCACCAAAAACCCGCCGGCGATCGAAACCAGCTGCAAGCTTTTGCGGAACAGGTTGCGCAGTTCTCCATGGTTTCCCGCCCCATAATGATAACTGACGATCGGCGCGCTGCCCACGGAGTAGCCCAGAAAAATTGCCATGAAGATGATGCTGATATACATGATCACCCCATAGGCGGCCACGCCGTTCTCCCCCGCCAGGCGCATGAGCTGGAGGTTATAGAGCATGTTCACCAGGGACATGGACAGGTTGGTCATCAGCTCCGACGCGCCGTTGGTGCAGGTCTGGAACAGGGCCC
>CAJJQT010000266.1 GCA_905193995.1 uncultured Porphyromonadaceae bacterium
TAATAGCGGTGATAATTCTCGCATGTCTTACTCTGGGATTGGCCGGTTTTCTGTATTTCAGGAAACAGCAGCGACTCAGGTCAGAGCAGATGAACAGTCTGCTCACCCTCATATCTGAGAACGAGATGTGCAACAGGCAGCTGAAAGCCAAGATGACTGATCTGATGCGCGACAGTTTCATGACCATCAATCAGCTGTGCTATGAGTATTTTGAAAAGGCCGATACGAGTTTTCTGAAAAAGAGTATCTATGCCAAGGTCGAACAGGAAATAGGGAAGCTGAAGTCGCGGGAGCAGCTTACCGCTTTTGAAAGATCCCTTAACGAATATTGCGACGGGATAATCATGCACGTGACCGAGCAGATACCGCAACTTACGGATGCGGACCGTACGCTGCTGATATATCTTTATTCGGGCCTATCGGCCCGGACTATATGCGTACTCATGGATATTCAGCTCAAGACATTCTACATGCGCCGTCTGCGGTTGAAAAACAAGATAGAAACCTCCGGTGCGCCCGACCGCGACCGATTCATTTCACTGATGTAAGCCTCCGTAGGCGGTTACTTATGCGCGTTGCTGCGCATCATGTAAAGCAGGCTTTCTTTGCTTCGCAAAGCGACTTCGTTGATTGCCAGCCTGCGCGATGCGAAGCATCATGGAAAGCAGGCTTTCCAGCCTGCGCATTACTGATAGCGAAGTAATTCCCCCCGGCTGTGCGACTCACTCCTGGGGGTCTGTGTCGTAGTGCTGGTAGAGGAAGTCGTTGTAGGGGAAGCGCGTGAGGTGGATCTCGCGGGCTTTCTCGTAGATGATCTGCTTGAGCTCGTCGATGTTGGTGCCCTTGCGGGCCGAGATGAACACGCAGTTGTCGTTCATGCGGGCCATCCACGAGGCTTTCAGGTCGTCGAGCGACAGATTGCGGGCCGTGGCGGGCGTGAGGTCGTCGTCGTCCTTGGGCGTGTAGGTGTAGGCGTCGATCTTGTTGAAGACGAGGATCACGGGCTTGTCGGCGCCCCCGCAGACGTCGCGCAGCGTGTTGTTGACCACCTCGATCTGCTCCTCGAAGTTCGGATGCGAGATGTCGACCACGTGGACCAGCAGGTCGGCCTCGCGCACCTCGTCGAGGGTCGACTTGAACGACTCGATCAGATGCGTGGGCAGCTTGCGGATGAAGCCGACCGTGTCGGTCAGCAGCATGGGCAGGTTGTCGATGGTGATCTTGCGCACGGTGGTGTCGAGCGTGGCGAAGAGCTTGTTCTCGGCGAAGACGTCGCTCTTGCTCAGCAGGTTCATCAGCGTCGACTTGCCCACGTTGGTGTAGCCCACGAGGGCTATGCGGGTGAGCTTGCCGCGGTTCTTGCGCTGGATGGCTTTCTGCTTGTCGATCGAGCGCAGTTCCTCCTTCAGATGCGCGATCTTGTCGAGGATGATGCGGCGGTCGGTCTCGATCTGGGTCTCGCCCGGCCCGCGCATGCCGATGCCGCCGCGCTGGCGCTCGAGGTGCGTCCACATGCGGGTCAGCCGCGGCAGCAGGTACTGGTACTGCGCCAGCTCGACCTGCGTCTTGGCGTGCGCCGTCTGCGCGCGCGAGGCGAAGATGTCAAGGATCAGGCTCGTGCGGTCGAGGATCTTGACCTTGAGCTCGCGCTCGAGGTTGGCGACCTGCTTCGAGGTCAGATCATCGTCGAAAATCACCATGGAGATGTCGTTTTCCTCGACGAATTTGGCTATTTCCTCGAGCTTGCCCTTGCCTACGAAGGTGCGCGGGTTGGGATAGTCGAGTTTCTGGGTGAAGCGGCGCACCGTGACGGCCCCGGCCGTGTCGGCCAGGAAAGCCAGTTCGTCGAGATACTCGCGGCTGCGGGCCTCGTCCTGAGTGTCGTTGATGAGGCCCACGAGCACTGCCCGTTCCTCCTCCTTTATGTTGTGTTCGATCATAAACAGCAGTTGAAAGTCTATAAATAAAACAAGCTGCCCGGGGCGTTGGTTCTGCCGGCTCTCAGCCCAGGCTCTGCATCTCTACCAGGCGCCGGTAGTGGCCACCGAGGGCCATGAGCTGATCATGGTTGCCGCGTTCTACTATGCGGCCCTCGTGCAGCACGCAGATGATGTCGGCGTTGCGGATCGTCGACAGCCGGTGGGCGATGACCAGCGTGGTGCGGTCCTTCATCAGCCGCTCCAGGGCCTGCTGTACCAGCACCTCGCTTTCGGTGTCGAGGGCCGAGGTGGCCTCGTCCAGGATCAGGATGGGCGGATTTTTCAGAATGGCGCGGGCTATGGAGAGGCGCTGGCGCTGGCCGCCCGACAGGCGGCAGCCGCGGTCGCCGATCGGCGTGTCGTAGCCGTCCTCGGTGGCGATGATGAATTCGTGGGCGTTGGCGATGCGCGCCGCGGCCTCCACTTCCTCGCGCGTGGCCGACGCCACGCCGAAGGTGATGTTGTTGTAGAACGTGTCGTTGAACAGGATAGCCTCCTGGTTGACGTTGCCCATCAGCGAGCGCAGGTCGGCTACCCGCATGCTGCGGATGTCGACGCCGTCGATGGTGATGCGGCCCTCGCCTGTGTCGTAGAAGCGCGGCAGCAGGTCGGCCATGGTCGTCTTCCCCGAGCCGCTCTGCCCCACGAGCGCCACTGTCGCCCCGGCCGGTATCTCAAGACTGATGTCGTGGAGCACGCGGCGGTCGCCGTAGCTGAACGACACGTCCTCGTAGCGGATCGACTGCCGCAGAGCCGGCACCGACACCGGATCGGCCGGATCGGCGATCGGGTTGCGCGCCGCCAGTATCTTGTCGACGCGCTCCATCGACGCCAGACCCTTCTGTATGTTGTAGGCGCCTTTCGACAGGTCCTTCGCCGGGTTGATCATCGAGTAGAAGATCACCATGTAGTAGATGAACGACGCCGCGTTG
>CAJJQT010000267.1 GCA_905193995.1 uncultured Porphyromonadaceae bacterium
GCCGCTGAGGTGACCGCCGTTGAGATCGACCCCGCCGTGGCCGACGCGCTGCGCCACAACGCCGCCTCGGCCGGCAACCTGACCGTAGTGTGCGCCGACTGCCGCGACTTCTGCGAGGGGGCCGCTGCCGATGGCCGGCGCTTCGACGCCGTATTCATCGACCCGGCCAGGCGCGACGATGTCGGAGGCCGTGTGTATGCGCTTGCCGACTGCCGCCCCGACGTGGTGGCGATGCTGCCTCTGTTACGGAAAATGACACGACGCCTAATCGTGAAAGCCTCGCCGATGCTCGACATCACCCACACCCTGGGCGAGCTGCCGGGCGCAGGGCGCGTCATAGCCCTCGGCACGCCGACCGAATGCAAGGAGCTCGACATCATAGTCGATTTCGACGACCCGTTGGCCGACCCGCTCATCGAAGCCGTGACGCTCGGTGCCGACGGAGCCCAATGGGCCTTCGCCCTGCACCGGTCGGATGAGGACGGCGCCTCCGTCAGCTACGGCGCGCCGCACGAGGGCGCATACGTCTACGAGCCGTTCCCGGCCGTGATGAAAGTCGGGGCCATGAAGCTGCTCGCCGAGCGCTTCGGCCTGACAAAGCTGGCGCCTAACACCCATGCCTGGTGGTCTGACGACCTCGTCGAGGCCTTCCCGGGTCATATTTTCAAGGTCACTGAGGTACTGCCATACGCATCGAAGCACATCAAGCGCTACGCCTCGCGGCATCCGCGCGTAGGGGTGACAGCCCGCAATTTCGACGTCGGCGCCGACGCCCTGCGCGCCAAACTCGGCGTCCGCGAAGGCTCCTCACGCCTCTTCGCCCTCACCGACCACCGCGGCAACCGCCTCCTGGTCACCACCGAACCCCTCTGACCGCAGCCTGCGCCAACCGACCGCGAGGTAATTTGGGGGCGCAGGCTCGGAGCGCCTGCTTTCCATGGGGAGCGCTTTCCATATTTTTCTAATTGAGCGGGGTGGCGAAGCGGATGCGGCTGGTGTAATCTTTGCTCTGGTAGAGGAGCCGGTCGCCGTTGTCAGGTAAATACGAATTCATGTAGATGTACCAGGCCACGCCCGGGCTATATTCGGTGCTTGTCCAATGCCAGTAGTCCATTTTTTTGCCGCCGAAGGCCTTCAGCATGCGCTGGATCTCCGGTGCCTTGTCGGCGAGCACCCGCGCCTGCGCCTTGGTAGGAAGCTGGGAGCCGTAGCGCTCCATGGCTTCGTGCCAGGTGATTATCGGGCCTTCGTCCTTGAGGGCGAGGACGAACTGCTCGCCGTTGCCGATCACGGTCAGGCCTTTGACTTCCACCATCTGGCGCTTGTCGGCGGGAAGGTTGCTCCAGACGTTGCACGGGAAGAAATAATTGCGGCCGTTGTAGGCTACGCACAGGGCCATGTCGGTCGGGGTGGTGTATTCGCTGAACTCGCGGCTGAATTCGTCCTCGACCGGCTCGTGGTCGGCGGCCATAAATGTGTCGACCGCTTCCGAGGCGCTTTCTTGGACGGGAGTGATCATGTCGGGATCATTCGGGCCGGATTTGCGATTTGTAGTGGTCATGATTATGACGGCCGCAATTACGAGCACGACTAAGGCTACTAAAATCATCTTGAGACCCCTGCGGCTTTTCGCCGGACCGGGGCCCTTGGCCACGGTAGGCTGCGACACCTCTGTGCCGTGTATATCGGCAGTGCTCTTGCTGACCGTAGGCGTCGATGGAGGAGGTGTGGCCACGCGGCAGACAGTCGCCGTGGATTCCGGCGGCAGCGTGGCCGTCGGGGCGCTCAGCGGCACGGTACTGCGGCTGACAGGAGCCGGCGCGGGCTCCCCGCTGCCGGCGGCCTCGTACAGCTCGCGGTACAGCTCGCCGGCATCGGCCTGGCGGTCCTTAAGGCTGAGCGACATGGCCCTGGCGATGACCGGGGCCACGGACACGGCCGGAGCGCCGAGCTCGTCGACGATGCTGTCGTGGTTGAGGATGAAAGCCTCGTCGGGCTGATTGCCGGTGAGGCAGTAGTACATTGTGGCGGCGATGGCGTAGACGTCGGCCTGAGGCGTGAAGGTGGTCAGGCCGGCATACTGCTCGATGGGCGCATAGCCGGGCGAGTAACCGCCGCCCGAGTTGGTCGACGTGGCGTGCCCCTTGTGGTCGTAGTGCTTGGCGAGGCCGAAATCGATGAGCACCGGGCGCACCTTCCCCTCAGATTCGGCAAGGATTATGTTCAGGGGTTTGATGTCGTAGTGCGTCACCTGGCGCCGGTGCAGGTCGGCCACGGCGCGGATGATCGGCTCCATGAAGAAGTTCGTCTCGGCCAGCGACAGGCGGCCGGTGCGCCGGACATAATCCTCGAGCGTCCGGCCCGAAAGATACTCCATGACGTAGTAGGCCGTGTTGTTGGCCTCGAACACTTCGTTGATCTTCACTATGTTGGGATCGTCGACGCCGAGCGTCTGGAGGCGCTGGGCCTCCTTGATGAACGATTTGAGCGAATTGTCGATCTCGGCGGCGGCCGTAGGGCTGAAGCGCACGCTGCGGCTGTCGGTGTCGCGCCACGAGATGGTGTTGATGAACAGCTCTTTGACGGCAAAATCACACTGTACGTTGATGTTGCCGATTTTGACCTGCGCCGTCACCAGATATGTGATGCCGAAGCCGCCCTGTCCGAGGACTTTCCGTACGGTATATGCGCGCTCGGGGCCGGTGATGACGGTGCCGGGAAGAAGTGCGGAGGTGGGTGTTTCCATTGCCGAATTACTTTCCGCAAAGGTAATACAAAATAAGCAAACTGGCAACCGGCTTGTTCACTCGAGTTCGGAGAGTTCGAGCCAGCGGAGTTCCTTTTCGTCAATGAGGGTTTTCACTTCTTCGTAGCGTGCCGAGAGGGCCGCTACGTCATCGAGG
>CAJJQT010000268.1 GCA_905193995.1 uncultured Porphyromonadaceae bacterium
CAACGACCCCGAGATTACAAATCACGTGCTCTGGCCAACTGAGCTAAAGAGGCGGTTTCAATTTTCGCTTGCTCGCGGGGCGTTGTTCCCCGTTTGCGGATGCAAAGTTATACACAATTTTTCATTCCACCAAATATTTCTCAAAAAAAATAATTTTCCGCGGACGTTTTCATCCGCGGCCGCCTTTTCTCATATTATATATATGTTGTTTGCGGTAAAAATCGTAATTTTGCGCTCAAAGTGCATAATCCGCTAATCTAAAACCATAACTGTCATCACATACCATGAGCGATAATTTCACCTATACCGATCACGACGGCTTCCGCACCGTCAGTCAGCCCGGCGGCCCAACGCTCGGCTACAGCCCCGAATCAGGCGTACGCATCGTCACAGTCGACGGCTACGCCTTCAAGAGCCACGCCGCCGACGGCAGTCTCCGGCCCTACGAGGACTGGCGCCTGACGCCCGAGGAGCGCGCCGCCGACCTGGCGTCGCGTCTGAGTCTCGACGAGATCGCCGGCCTGATGCTCTACAGCCGCCAGAACAAGCTCCCGATGCCCGACGACACCTATGGCGGCAAGCCCTTTGCCGAAAGCGGCTGTCGTGCCTGGGATCTGAGTGACGGACAGCGGCAGTTCCTGGTCGAGGACGGCGTGCGCCACGTGCTGGTGTCGACCGTCGAGAGCCCTGAGGCTGCCGCCCGCTGGAATAATGCCGTGCAGGCGCTCGCCGAAGGGCTCGGCCACGGCATTCCGGCCAACAACTCGTCGGACCCGCGCCACTCGGCATTCGAGGATGCCGAATTCGCCCCCGGCGCCGCCGGTCAACTTTCGCTCTGGAGCAACCTGATGGGCCTCGCGTCGACCTTCGACCCCGATCTGACGGCCGAATTCGCCCGCATAGCCCGCGCCGAATACCGGGCCTTAGGCCTGGCTACGGCCCTGTCGCCTCAGGCCGACCTGGGCACCGATCCGCGCTGGTACCGCTACAACGCCACCTTCGGCTGCGACCCGCAGCTGGTCGCCGATCTGGTGCGCGCCTACTGCGACGGCCTGCAGTCGTCGCCCGACAGCCCCGACGGAGGGTGGGGCGCCGGCAGCGTCAACGCCATGGTCAAGCACTGGCGCGAGGGCGGCCGCGACGCCCACTACGGGAACGGCAAGTATGCCGTCTACCCCGGCGGCTGCTACGCCGACCACCGCTATCCGTTCGAGCACGGCGCGTTCGAACTCCGCGGCCCCACGGGCCGCGCCTCGGCCGTGATGCCTTACTACACCATATCTACCGATCAGGGCAGTGAGCGCGTCGGCAACTCCTTCGACCGCGACATCATCACCCGTCAGCTGCGCGGCGAGGCAGGCTACGACGGCGTCGTCTGCACCGACTGGATCATCACCGGCGACCAGATCGACCCCGGCTCGCACTCCGGCAAGCCGTGGGGAGTCGAGACCCTCAGCGTGGCCGAGCGACACTACAAGGCCCTGATGGCAGGCGTCGACCAGTTCGGCGGCAACAACGAGAAGGGGCCCGTGATCGAGGCCTACGCGATGGGCTGCCGCGAGCACGGCGAGCAGTGGATGCGGCAGCGCATGGAGCTGTCGGCCCGCCGCCTGCTGCTCAACATCTTCCGCACCGGCCTGTTCGAGAATCCCTACACCGATCCGGCCGTGACGAAGGCCACCGTCGGGCAGCGCGAATGGATGGCCCGCGGCTACGAACAGCAGCTCCGCTCTGTGGTCATGCTCAAGAACGCCGGCGGTACGCTGCCGCTGAAAGGCCGTCTGAAAGTCTACGTACCCGAGCGCCACGTAGGCCCCACACGCACCTACTGGGGCAGTATCGAGCCGGCCCGCAGCTACCGGCCCGTCACCGAAGCGCAGGCCTCTCCTTATTTCGACCTGACCGACAATCCCGCCGAGGCCGACGTAGCCATCGTCTACATCGAATCGCCCAAGAGCTACGGCATGGGTTACGACAAGGCCGATCTTGCCGCCGGCGGCAACGGCTACATCCCCATCACGCTGCAGTACCGGCCCTACACGGCCACCGAAGCCCGCGCACACAGTCTCGCCGGCGATCCGTCGGAGCCCTTCCCCGACCGCTCGTACCGCGGCAAGACTGCCCGTGCCCAGAACGAGAGCGACCTCGACATGCTCGAGGCTACCCGCGCCGTCATGGGTGACAAGCCTGTAATCGTCATCATGGCCATGTCGAATCCGACGGTAATGGCCGAGGTCGAGCCCCTGGCCGATGCCATCCTGGTCGGTTTCAGCGTCCAGACGCAGGCCTTCCTCGACCTGATCACGGGCCGCGCCGAGCCCTCAGGGCTGCTGCCTTTTGAGTTGCCCGCGTCGATGGCCGCCGTAGAGCGCCACTGCGAGGACCGTCCCCACGACATCGAGCCCTACACCGACGCCTGCGGCAACAGCTACACCTTCGCCTTCGGCCTCGACTTCTCCGGCCCCATCTCCGACGCCCGCACCCGCCGCTACAAGGGACGTTACAAAAAAGCGGGGGAAATGTGACGCGCGGTCGGCAAATTATTTGTACCTTTGCAAAGTCTTTCCATTTCCAGCTTAGCGACACGGAAAGATTGCCGAACCAATCATTAAATCGACAATCGCATGCGACAAACCAGACGCGCCACGCTGATCCTATCAGACGGCACCCGCTTCGAAGGCCACAGTTTCGGCTACGAAGCACCCACTTCGGGCGAGGTGGTGTTCAACACCGCCATGACCGGATATCCCGAGAGTCTCACCGACCCTTCGTATGCGGGCCAGATTATGACACTGACCTATCCCCTGGTAGGCAATTACGGCGTACCGGCCGACGACAGGGCCGACGACGGAATGGCACGCTTCCTGGAATCGGAGCGCATCCATGCCGCCGGAATGGTG
>CAJJQT010000269.1 GCA_905193995.1 uncultured Porphyromonadaceae bacterium
AGGATCTCGGGGGGCTGGCGTCGCCTCATATGATAGAGGCGCTGAAGCATGCCATGGCATCGTTCGCCACCAACCGCACTCCGGACGCCTCGCGGTTCATAGCGGAGGTGTTTGACGGAGCGGATGTCGAGGTGCCGAACACGCGCGCCACGCAGCGCCGGGTGTCGAACCCGATCGCAGCCCCTGCGGGCGGCGACGGGAGCGACGGGGGCTTAGGCGGCTTCGACGCCTCGAAGACAACGCCGCTGGCGGCCGGCGGAGGCATCCCCGGGGGGCCTGCGGATAATAATCCGGGCTTTGAGACGATTGCCGACGGGGGCGAGGACGGCACCGTCATCATGTCGGATGACAGCCGGGAAAAAAAGAAGAAAAAGTCGGGCAAGGCATGGCTGTGGATAGCCATTACAGTCGCAGTGCTCGGCTTGGGCACCGGTCTGTACTTCTGGCTCGGCGATAGCCGGCCGCAGCAGTCGGAGGCCAAGGCCGACGATGAGGACGAGGACGCACTGCCCGAAATCGACGAGGATGATACGACGGCCGCCACAGAGGAAGAAGTCGTAGTGTACGACTCGACGGAATATGCAGTCGAAGAGCCGGTGAAAGCTCCGGCCGAGCCAGCCGCAACCGCCAACGAGCAGCCGGCCCCGGGCGGCAAGGCGACCGGACGCACGAGCTACCGCAACCTGGACATAGCCACCAATCTCAACGGTCGGCGTCTGTATTTCTCGAAGGACGAATGGAACACGCTCACGGGTGTGGACCAGAATGAATATAACGTGCTCGGCGTAGTGCTCAGCAGCTCGGACGGTCCGATCATAGTGTCGCTCTACGAGCACGGTACGATGTCGTGGTACGACGCCGAATCGAGCTACGGCGAGATGAATCTGATGCTCTCGCAGTACCGCGACGCCATCACGCGCAACGCCAGCAAGCTGAACGCCACGCTGCGTGCCGCAGGTGGCGATCCGGTGTCGCTGGGCTCGATCTACTGGGGCTGCGGCAATACCAGCGACCTGGCCTGGGCGATACACATGGGCTCCGGAAGCGACAATCCGGAGGACAAGACGGCCATGCACCGCGTACGGTCGATAAAGAAACTCTGATACATCAGGGCGGGGCTGTCCCCGCCCTTTTTTCAATATCCGCAGACATAGAATATTAATTTTACAATACAAAGAGATGAATCACAACAGCCTTGTATCAATCGACGATATATCGCGAGAGGAGATTCTCGATCTGCTCCGGCGTGCGGCGTACTTCGAGTCGCACCCGAACAGCAAGATTCTTGACGGCCGCGTCGTGGCCACTCTGTTCTTCGAGCCTTCGACACGCACGCGCCTGAGTTTCGAGACAGCCGTCAACCGCCTGGGTGGCCGTGTCATAGGTTTCTCCGATCCGGGTACCTCGTCGTCGTCGAAGGGCGAATCGCTCAAGGATACGATCAAGATGGTGTCGAATTACGCCGATCTGATCGTCATGCGCCATCATCTGGAGGGCGCGGCGCGGGATGCGACAGAAGGCACGGACGTGCCCGTCATCAACGCAGGGGACGGTGCCAACCAGCATCCGTCGCAGACCATGCTGGACCTCTACTCGATCTACAAGACGCAGGGACGTCTCGAAAATCTGACCATCGCCCTGGTGGGCGATCTCAAGTACGGGCGCACCGTGCATTCGATGCTGCAGGCAATGAAGTATTTCAAGCCGCGGTTTATCTTCGTGTCGTCGCCCGAACTGGCGATGCCCGACGAGTACAAGGAATTCTGCGACCGTGAGGGTATCGAATACAGCGAGACGCAGGATTTCTCGCCCGAGGTGATCAAGGCCAGCGACATAATATACATGACGCGCGTGCAGCGCGAGCGCTTCACCGATCCGATGGAATACGAGCGAGTGAAGGACCTGTACACGCTGCACAACTCGATGCTTGCCGACGCGCGGCCCAATCTGCGCATCCTGCATCCGCTGCCTCGGGTGAACGAGATCGACCGCGATGTCGACGACAACCCCAAGGCCTACTATTTCGAACAGGCCCGCAACGGACTCTATGCCCGGCAGGCCATCATCACGCGCGCCCTCGGTATCAACCCCATCGAAAAAACAGAAAAATGACAAACGACAAGAAAGAACTCGCAGTAGCAGCGCTGCGCGCCGGCACAGTGATAGACCACATACCATCGGCCGCCGTGTTCAAGGCCGTCCGCATCCTGGGCCTGGAGAATACGGAGCACGCCGTCACGATCGGCTGCAACCTGGCGAGCAAACGCCTGGGGTCGAAGGGCATCATCAAGGTCGCCGATACATTCTTCGACGACGATACGCTCAACCGCATCGCTCTGATCGCACCGCAGGCCGTGGTCAACATCATCCGCGACTACGAGGTCGTGGAGAAGCGCCCCGTGGCGCTGCCCGACACGATCCGCGGAATAGTCACGTGCACCAACCCCAAGTGCATCACCAACAACGAGCCGATGGACACGCGCTTCGACGTGATCAGCCGCGGACCGGTCGTGATCCGCTGTCACTACTGCAACCACGCCGTCAGCGGCGCCGAGGCCAAGATACTATGAAGGTAAGCTGGAAGCCCGGGACGATGCTCAACCCGCTGCCGGCCGTGCTGGTGAGCTGCGCGACTTCCGACGGGCGGAGCAACCTCGTCACGGTGGCGTGGACCGGCACTCTTTGCACCAATCCTCCGATGCTCTACATATCGCTGCGGCCCGAGCGCTACTCGTACGGCATGATACGCGAAAGCATGGAGTTCACGGTCAACCTCACCACGGCCGCTCTGGCACGAGCCACCGACCTGTGCGGGGTGCGCTCCGGCCGCGACTGCGACAAATGGGCTCTGGCGGGACTCACGCCCGAACCCGGGGTGGCC
>CAJJQT010000270.1 GCA_905193995.1 uncultured Porphyromonadaceae bacterium
CGAAGGCGTTGAGGATCGTCACGTAGGAGTAGGCGTTGAACCGGCGGCGCAGCTTTTCTCCCTGATGCTGCTGGTACGAGCAGGCACGGCGGTCGTAGACGGGGCGGCCGTCGGCTGCGGGCGGGTCAGTCTGCGTGGCGTTGTAGCCGCTCCCGCCGCGGTAGGTCAGCAGCCCGATGGCGCGGGCGGCTGCCAGTCCGGCTCCGGCGGCGTCTGCGCGACGCTCGCCCCAGCTCGAATCGGCCTTGATGGCCATGCGCTGGCTTTCGTCGATGGCTATGGTCCAGGGCATGGCCTCGGCGGCTGTGGCGATCAGTATGAGCTTTTTGAAGCGCCATGGCTGCTCTGCGGCCCACTCCAGGGCCTGGAAACCGCCGACCGATGCCCCCACGATTGTGTCAATGCTGTCGAGGCCGAGCTCGTCGGCCAGCAGGGCCAGCGCCCGGGCCATGTCACGGATCGTCAGCGGCGGGAAGTCGCCGTACCAGGGCTCGCCGGTGGCCGGATTCACCGACAGCGGTCCGGTCGAGCCGTAGCATGAGCCTATGATGTTGGCGCAGACGGTGAAGTGTTTTGCCGGGTCCAGAAACCGGCCCGTCTCGACGGTGCCGGGCCACCAGTCGGCCACGTCGCTGTTGGCCGTCAGGGCGTGGCACACCCATACGGCGTTGTCGCGGCGTTCGTTAAGCTTGCCGAACGTATGGTAGGCGATGTCGAGCCCGGGCAGCACGTCGCCCGATTCGAGTTCGAACGGCTTGTCGCTGTGATAGGTACGCATCATATGCCGGCCTTCCTGAATGCCTGGCTGAAGTC
Organism: uncultured Porphyromonadaceae bacterium; assembly: GCA_905193995.1. Lineage (GTDB taxonomy): Bacteria > Bacteroidota > Bacteroidia > Bacteroidales > Muribaculaceae > CAG-873. The sequence continues at coordinate 814 of CAJJQT010000270.1, forward strand.
GGCGATGATATCCTCGGGATCCTCCAGGCCAGGCGACACGCGCAGCAGGGTGGGGGTGACGCCGGCCTGGGCCAGATCTTCGGCCGACAGCTGCTTGTGGGTTGTCGACGCCGGGTGGGTGACGGCCGTCACGGAGTCGCCGATCATGGTCATGTGCATGCACAGCTGCAGCGACTCGACGAATTTCACCGTCGTGGCCAGGTCGCCCTGCAGCTCGACGTTTAGCACCGCGCCCGCGCCGCCGCGGAAGTACTTGGCAGCCGCCGCGTGCCAGGGATTGTCGGCGAAGCCCACGTAGCTGACTTTCTTCACTGCCGGACTCGCCGCTAAGAACTCGGCCACGCGACGGGTCGACTTGACCTGATGGCGCACACGCAGCGACAGCGTCTCCAGGCCGAGCATCATCAGGTAGCAGTCGAAGGGCGACGGACACGTGCCCAGGTCGCGCAGCCCGTCGACGCGGCATTTCACGGCGAAGGCCGCGTTGCCGAACGTCGTCCACAGGTTTAGGCCGTGATACCCTTCCGACGGGCAGTCGATGCCGGGGAAGCCGCTCCAGTCGAAGTTGCCGCCGTCGACGATGATGCCGCCCATGGCTGTGCCGTGGCCGTTGATCCACTTGGTGGCGGAGTCGACTATGATGTTGGCGCCCCACTTGAGCGGGTTGCACAGGTAGCCGCCCGCGCCGAAGGTGTTGTCGATCACCAGGGGTATATCGGCTTTCTGCGCCATGCGGCCGAGTGCCTCAAGATCCAGTACGGCGCAGGTCGGATTGCCCATACTCTCGCCGAAGATTGCCCGCGTGCGGCCGTTGCACAGGGCGGCGAACGCTGCCGGGTCGGCCGATTCGGCGATGCGTATCTCTATGCCCAGGCGCGGGAGCGTATGGCGGAAGAGGTTGTAAGTGCCGCCGTAGAGATACGGCGACGCCACTATGTTGTCGCCTTCCGAGGCGAGGCAGGTCAGTGCCGTCAGTATCGCCGACATGCCCGACGAGGTGGCCACGGCGCCGGATCCGCCGTAGAGCGCAGTCATGCGCTCCTCATAGGCCGTGTTGGTGGGATTCTGCAGGCGGGTGTAGATGTTGCCTGCCTGCGACAGCTCGAACAGCCGGGCGGCGTAGTCGCAGGTCGGGAAACTGTAGGCCGCCGTCGGTGTGATGGCGTTGCCGCGGGCGCAACTCGGATTGCTGCGGTCGAGGCCTGCATGGATCTGCAGGGTGGCGAAGTGTAGGTCTTTGTAGTCCATAATAATAAAATCGCCGGCATTCGGAGGTATCCGCGTGCCGGCTTTATATTTTGAGTTATATTGTATTCATTTTTCAAAAGCGGCACGCAGGGCGGGGCATCATGCACATCATACCCATCCACATCATCGACATAGACATCGCGCGGCCGCTGTTGTTGCTCAGAATCATTGTCTGCTTTAAAAATCGTTGCAAATTTAGCCCTAATTTCTAAATTCCGCAACTTTTATTCCCGAAATTTTTAAAATCTCATGTATTATTGGCGGGGGAGTCGGTCTCGCGGTACAGGCGTTCGGGAGGAATGGCTGCTTCGGCCGCGGGGTTGAAGTGGCGTCCGAGCGACAGGGAGAATCCGAGGCGCAGGAGCTGGCGGGCGCGTTCGGCATTGCCGCGGAAGCCGTGGATGATCCATTCTACGCCGGGCTTGTGTCTTTTGATCGCCTCGGCCAGCAGATCGTCGGCCTTGACGGCATGGATGACCAACGGCTTGCCGACGCGCTCGGCCAGGCGTGCCTGAAAGTCGAACACGCGGCGCTGTAGGTCGGTGTCGCCTCCGTGCCGGCGGTCGAATCCGGTCTCGCCGACAGCAACCGTGCGGGGATCGCGGGCCATGCGTACGAGCGATTTCAGCTGCGACAGCGATGGCGTTCCGGCGGCTGTATCCCATGGGTGGATGCCGACGGAAAACCACCCTTCTGACGGCAGTCCGTCATCCGGAGTGAGGTTCACCACGGTGTCATAGCGGCCGGCAGCCGCCTTGTCGTGGCTGTGGATATCGGTGAATGAGCGGAGCGGTCGGGTCATGGTACTGGAT
>CAJJQT010000271.1 GCA_905193995.1 uncultured Porphyromonadaceae bacterium
CTGAAATTTTTTCGTAACTTTGTCGGGTAAAATGCACAGTGATATGAAGATTTCAGTATTTGACGACGAGGACATCCGGCGGCAGCTGCTGCCGATCACATACACGCGCCCCGAGGGCGCCATCCGCATGGGCATCCTGACCATGGCCGAGCGCTGGCAGCGCTTCATGCCGGGCGACTACGCCTGGTCGACCATCGGTTACCTGCGCGAGCTCTTTCCGCCGCACGACTCCCCTGCCGACATCGAGGTGGCCGGCAACGTAGTGGCTACCCGTGAGATTGCCGAAGCTGTCGTTGCCCTGCGTCCCGGCCAGCGCCTCGTGGCCGGCGACACGGTTATCGCCCGCCGCGGTGCCGATGCAGCCGCCGACGTTGTCTACACGGGCGAGGTGATAGCCCTGCATCATGTCTACGACATCTTCACCCTCAACGACCGCGTACTCTCGCTCGACTTCGACACCGTGACAGCCGGGCGCCGCAGCGCGCCGGTCGCGTCGACCAACACTGTGCTCGGCGATCCGTCGCGCGTATTCATCGAGGAAGGCGCCACGGTCGACTGCGCCACACTCAATGTCCGCCAGGGGCCGATTTATATCGGCCGCGACGCCGTCGTGATGGAAGGCTGCCACCTGCGCGGCCCCGTGGCTCTGTGTGAGCACGCGCAGACCAACATGGGCTGCCTCATCTACGGCGCCACGACCCTCGGCCCCCACTGCAAGGTGGGCGGCGAGCTCAACAATGTCGTCATGATCGGCTATTCAAACAAGGGTCACGACGGCTTCCTGGGCAATGCCGTCGTAGGCGAGTGGTGCAACCTCGGCGGTGGCACCATCGCGTCGAACCTCAAGAACGATTACTCGGAAATAAAGCTCTGGAACTATCCTGCGGGCCGATTCCTGCGCACCGGGCTGCAGTTCTGCGGCCTCATCATGGGCGACCACTCCAAGTCGGCCATCAACACCTCGTTCAACACCGCCACTACAGTCGGCGTCGGCTGCAACATCGTAAGCGAAGGCATGCCCCGCGTGTTCATCCCGTCGTTTCTCAAGGGCGGTACGGCCGGCTTCGACTCCGTCAATATGGCCGAATTCTTCGCTATCGCGCGCCGCGTGATGGCCCGGCGCGGCATCGAACTTACCGACGCCCACCGCCGCATGTTCGAGGCAATCGCCGAATACGCCGAGAATTTCAAATGATCAGGCCTGCCCGGCAGCCAGCGCCTCGCGCAGTGCCTTGGCTATCTGGTCGGGGCACGACGTAGCCTTGTGGTTGCAGGTGATGCCCTCGAGGGTAGCGATGACGTCCTCGGCGCGCCGGCCGCGCGTCAGAGCGCAGATGCCCTTGAGGTTGCCGTTGCAGCCGCCTACAACCGATATGTCGGTGATGATGCCGTCGTTGACTTCCAGATTGATTTCGCGCGAGCACGTGCCCACGGGCGTGTAGCTGATTTTCATAGGTCCGGGTGTTTGTTTTTTCAAAAAATGGCCATAACCTTTGACGATTACAGCCACTGAAGAAAATCGTGCCCGAAGTGGGACTCGAACCCACACAGCCGCAATGGCCAAGGGATTTTAAGTCCCTCGTGTCTACCATTCCACCATTCGGGCAGCGGTTTTTGCGCTGCAAAGGTAACTAAAATTTGTCACACCGCAAGCGCTACCCCAATTTTTTTCATTCGGCGGGGCCGAGGAGCAGGATGCCGCCGGTGGCCGGGTCGAAAAGCAGTTGCGAGGGAGCTTTCTTGTCGGTGAACAGCGACGGGTCGAGGCCGAAGGTGCATCCGAGCTGCGCCAGCGACACGTCGGCGCTCCCGATCACCCGGCCTTCGTACGATACGCTGATGCGCGCCGTGCCCGGTATCGTGTAGGCCACGCCGCCTTTGGGAAATTTCTTCACCTCGCCCTTGTCGTTGACAGGCAGCTCGCCGCGATCGAGGATCTCGACCGACACGCGGATGGGCGCGCCGGCCAGATTGTCGGCGTCGACGATGCCGTCGAAAGGCGATACGCGGGCCAGGACTTCGTCGCCGGTCTCTAACGAGTCGGGAACGATCGTGACGGTCTTCACGTCGGTCCATACCGACGTGGTGCCGGCGAACATGGCTGTCAGCGCCTCTTCCTGATCGGCGAGATTCTGCAGCACAAGCTGCATGGCCTGCCCGTCGGCCGGCGGATTGTCGGCCTGCCCCGAAAGCAGGTCGGAGCGTACGTCGCGCAGCTCGAAGATGCGCTGGGCGGCCAGTTCGGCGCGCTTCGATACGGACGAACTGCGTATCATGTCCTCGGTCATCGCCTGGCGTGCCGCATCGCTCTCGAGAATGGTCGGGCGCCGCGGCTGCGCCACGGGCAGGTCGGGACCGTCGGTCGCGGCTCCTTCCTCGGCGTTGAGCGCCAGCGGTGTGCCTTCGCCGCTGAGAATCATGAACGGCGTCGAACCCGACTTGAACTGCACCAGCCAGCGGCTGTCGGGGTTTCCGATGCCGCGGGTGGTTATGGTCACCGATTTCACCGTGGCTGTTGTCGACTCGGCCGTGATGGCATTGCCGATGGCCAGGTGCCGCCGGGCGTAGTTGTAGAATTCGCCCGGTACGCGGCGCGTGTGTTCTGTCTCTACGGTGATGTCTACCGCCGTCAGCGGCAGCGAGTACACCAGGCCGTATTCCGAGGCTTTCGAGGCCGTGAAGCGCTGTGTGGTCTGGGCCGGCAGGGCGCTGGCCGTCATGGCCAGTGTCGCGGCAAGGAGGAGGCGTGTGATATTCATACAGTCGTGGGTTTGTTGAGGATCATTCGATTATTGATTTGATGGCGCGGCCGGCATAGTCGGCGATGTCTGCCGCGGTCACGCCGAACGTGCCGAGGGCCTCGGCGGCC
>CAJJQT010000272.1 GCA_905193995.1 uncultured Porphyromonadaceae bacterium
GTCGCGGCGGGCGGAGGTGCCGAGGATCTCATCCCAGCGCATGGGCGAGATGCCGTTGCCAGGGCGCTTGACGGTGATGTTTTCTTCGGTGAGCGTCTCGCCGCGGCGGATGGCACGGGCGGCGACGATTGACTTGCGGGCGACAATGATGTTGGGTGCCTCGGCATCGGCAACACGCTTGCAGCCGTCGCCGAGGGCTGTCTCGACGCAGCGCACGGCGCGCACCATCTCGGCGAGTTCGCGGGGTTCGAGCGACGCGCGGTGGTCGGGACCTGGCAGCGTGCGGTCGAGCGTGAAATGCTTCTCGATGACGCAGGCTCCGCGGGCCGCGGCGGCAATGGGGACGGTGATGCCGACGGTGTGGTCGCTGTACCCTACTCCGCCGCAGCCGATGGCACGCAGGGCGTCCATGGCGTGCAGATTGACGGCGTCGAAGGGTGTCGGATACTGCGTGGTGCAGTGGAGCAGTATGACGTCGGCGCGTGGAATGCCGCCACGCTCAAGTATGTCGACCGCGGCAGCGACTTCGTCGAGGGTCGACATGCCGGTAGAGAGAATTACTCGGCCGCCTTTCGAGGCTATCTTGCGCAGATACGGCAGGTTGGTGATCTCGCCGGACGGGATCTTCCAGTAGTCCATGCCGAGGTCGGCCAGACAGTCGATCGAGACGAGGTCAAATGGCGTGGACATGAATCCGATGCTGACTTCATCGCAGTAGGCCTTGAGGCCGGCATAGTCGGAAAGCGGCAGGTGAATGGCGCGGCACATGTCGAGCTGCGACTGCCCTTCACCGGTCGTTTCTTTCTGATATTCAGCCTTGGGGGCGAATGTCGATATGACGAGCTCGGGCACGGCGGTCTGGAACTTGACGTAGTCGGCGCCGGCTTCCTTAGCCACGCGCACCATTTCGCGGGCCATCTGCAGGTTTCCGTTGTGGTTGACGCCTGCCTCGGCTATGATGATTGTATGCTGTCGGTTCATTGGGGTTTTCAGTTATAAAAGACGACTTCGGCGGGGTAGCGGGCGATCTCGACGCCTGCGCGCCACTGAGGCGCCTCGAGTGGCAAGCCACAGGCCTCGCGCAGTATCAGTCCGGGGATGTCGGCTCCGGCGGCCACGCTGCAGACGGCGCCACCGCCCAGTCGCGGGTTGATTTCCATGATCATCAGGCGGCCGTCGGCGCGGTCGCGCAGTATTTGAACAGTGACGGCCCCGCGCAGGCCGAGGCGCGTGACGGCCGCGGCGGCAAGGCTTTCGATGGCTTCGTCGCGCACGGTGACGGTGCGGAACACCTCGCCGCCTATCACCTCAACGCGGCGGCGCGGACAGGCCACGAGCAGCTGCTCGGAGGCCACCGAGGCGTAGCAGTCGACCGTGTATTCCTCGCGGTCGGCAATGTATTCCTGAATCAGATAGTCGCCCGTCGCAGCCAGCTCGCCGACCTGTGCGACGGATTCGCAGACTACGATGCCTTTCGACGCCGAGCCATGGCGCGGCTTGGCGATATATCGCTGACAGTCGAAGCTTCCGCGGAAGGTCCGCGGAACGGCCAACCGGGCCTTTTCAAACAGCCGGGCGGCGGCGACCTTGTCGAACATGGCCTCGGCCTGCTCCGGTGATCCAGACGGCACGAAAACGGCGTCGGCAAGGCGCGCGGCCACAGCCACGGCTCCGTCGACGAACGGCACGACGATGCGGATGTCGTTCTCAGCGATTATGCGGCGCAGGTCGGCGTCGACTTCGGGATCCTTCCACCGGCGGCCTACAATGACCTCAGCCTCGCAGGCGATAGGCTCCTTGTTGCTCAGCTCATAGCTGAAGATACGGCAGTCAATGCCGAGCCCTGCGGCGGCTTCCTTGAAGCGCCGGGCCATCGACACGCGCTTGGCGCCCCCGAGAAACATAATGCTGATGCTGCTCATCGGTTGTAGATGTCGACCTTGTATTTGCGTATGTTGTCGGGGTTGAGAAACCACTCGGCCGTGCGGCGCAGGCCTTCCTCGAGCGACACCTGCGGGCGCCAGTCGGTGAGCGACTCGATCAGCGTGTTGTCGCCGCAGAGGCGGCGCACCTCCGAGCGCGACGGGCGGATGCGCTCGGGATCAACAACGAAGTCGACCTTGCGGCCCATGACGCGTGCAATCGTGTCGAGCGTGTCGGCCATCGAAATCTCCGTTCCGGAGGCGATATTGATCTCGCGGCCTTCGATGCCGGGCGCCTGAGCCAGGGCTATGAAGCCGCGGCACGTGTCGTCGACATAATTGAAATCACGGGTCGGAGTGAGGTCGCCGACAGTGATCACCTCTTTGCCCGAAGCGATCTGCGAGATGATCGTTGGTATGATGGCGCGGGCGCTCTGCCGCGGGCCATAGGTGTTGAACGGCCGGGCGAGAACCACGGGGAGATCAAAGGCGTTGTAGAAACTCAGTGCGAGAGCGTCGGCGCCGATTTTCGTAGCGGAATACGGCGATTGCGGCTGGCGGGGATGCGTCTCGGGGATAGGCACCTGGCGGGCGGTGCCGTAGACCTCGCTCGTCGAAGTGACGATCAGTCGGTCGACGCCCGCGGCTCGTGCGGCCTGACACATGTTGAGCGTGCCCTTGATATTGGTGTCGACATAACTTTCGGGAGCAATGTAGCTGTAGGGAATTGCGATCAAGGCAGCGAGATGGAAGACAGTGCCGCAGCCCTCGGTGAAGGTGCGGCAGAAGGCGGCGTCGCGCACGTCGCCGCTGACTATCTCGAGGCGGAAATCACCGGCCGGGCGACTTGCGGCGACATCCTCAAGCCAACCCCAGTTATTGAACGAATTATATTGGGCCAGGGCACGCACCGTGCAGCCGGCATCGAGCAAATG
>CAJJQT010000273.1 GCA_905193995.1 uncultured Porphyromonadaceae bacterium
CGATATCTGCACGGCCGGCCAAGCCCGCGAGGCGTTCGAACGCTCGGGCGTCGACGGCATCATGGTGGGCCGCGCCTCGATCGGAGCGCCCTGGGTATTCCGCGAGATCACCAACGGATTGCGCGGCTTGCCCGACCGGCTCACGACTGCCGAAAAGATGGCTGTGATGCGCCGGCTTGTCGGCGAAAGCATCGCCCGCCTGGGCGAGATCCGCGGCATACTGCACATACGCCGCCACCTGGCCGCAACGCCTCTGTTCAAGGGCATACCTGATTTCCGCCAGACGCGCATCGCCATGCTCCGGGCCGATACCGCAGCCGAGCTCATCTCTATCCTCGATATGATTGAAGAAAAATATCTGTCGATTCATCACAATACTGTTCAGTCATGAAAAAGATACTGCTCTTTATGATTGCCATAACTTGCGCCGCGTCCGCGCGGGCCGAGGAAGCCGCCGACTACAGGCTTGATGTCCACGATTTCGATCAGCTCAAAGTCACCGATGCCATAAATGTCGAATATCACTGCTCAGAGGATTCAGCCGGATGGGCGTATTTCACCTGCCCGCCGTCGGTCGCAGAGCATCTGCTTTTTTCGAACAATAAGTCGCAGCTTCACATACAGGTCGACCTTCTGCAGCCCGTAGCCGACGACCTCCCTACCCTCCGCGTCTACTCGCGCACCCTTTCCAAGGTCGAGAATTCGGCCGACTGCCGCATCACGGTCACCGATCCTCAGCCGGTGCAGAATTTCAAGGCCCGCATCGTCGGCAACGGCATGATCGTGATAAAAGGGCTCGAAGCAGGCTCGGTCGACGCAGGCATAAATACCGGCAAGGGCCACATGGTCATCAGCGGCAAAGCCTCGCGTGTGAAGCTGTCGAATGTGGGCACCGGTCCGATGGAGGCCGGAGCCCTGCAGGGAGCCAGTGTCAAGGTCGTGCTTCTCGGTACCGGCAACGTCGACTGCTGGGCCACCGAGTCACTGAGCGTATACGGCGCCGGATCCGGCAAGATATACTATGTCGGAAAGCCTCAGAAGATTGTCAACCGTTCGCTCGGCGTCAAGGCCATCGAGGTAGGCTCGGAGGAGTAATTCCCCACTTTTTCAAATGGCCACCGGGGAGGATCAGTCGCTGAAGACACGTACGGCGCGCACGCTCAAGTGGAACGTGATCGACCGCGTCGCGGCTCAGGCGCTCTATGCCGTCACCGGAATCATACTCGCCAACCTTCTCTCGCCGCAGGATTTCGGCCTCGTCGGCGCCGTCCTTGTGTTCCAGGCATTCGCGTCGCTGCTCGTCGACAGCGGATTCTCCTCTGCACTAATCCAGCGCAAGGAGCCTACGCGCGCTGACTACTCCACCGTACTGTGGTTCAACCTCTCCATTGCAACGGCAATTTATGTCATATTGTATTTCTGCGCGCCGCTGATCGCCGACTGCTTTCAGGGCGACCGGCGCATCATCCCGCTCTCGCGCGTCATGTTCCTGACATTCATCCTCAACGCGCTCTCGATCGTGCAGGTCAACCGCCTCACCAAGCGGATGGACATGAAGCCCGTGGCTGTGGCCGACACAGTCGGCCTCGCGGCCGGAGCAGCCGCAGGCATATGGCTGGCCCTCGACGGTCAGGGCGCATGGGCCATCGTGTGGCAGAGCATCGCCAACGCTGCCGTGAAAGCCATAGTCCTCTGGTCCACCCAGCGCTGGCTCCCCCTGCCCGTATTCTCCTGGAAGATACTCCGCAGCTACTTTTCGATCGGCTCGCGCATGATGTTCACCTCGTTTCTCAACACTGTCTTCCTCAACCTCTACTCATTCTTCATCGGTAACCGCGTAGGCATGGTGTCGCTCGGCTACTACACACAGAGCGACAAATGGAGCAAGATGGGCATCATGTCGGTCTATCAGGTGCTCACATCATCGTTTCTGCCCGCCCTGTCGGCCGTACAGGACGATCCCGAGCGCTTTAACCGCGTTAGCGCCAAAATGAACCGTTTCACCTCCTACATCATTTTCCCTGCCGTTTGCTTCCTGGTGGCCCTTGCTTCGCCTCTGTTCCACTTACTGTTCGACACGAAGTGGGACCCGTCGGTCATTCTGTTTCAGCTTCTGCTCGTCCGCGGCATATTCACAGTATTTATCGGCTACTACAACAATGTGCTCCTCGCCCTGGGCCATGCCCGCACCATCATGTGGATGGAAATTCTGCGCGACGGCGTCGCCATCGCCGCGCTTGTCGCCACACTTCCCTACCTGGCCGTGTCGCTTCCCGAAGATCCCGTCTATGGTCTTACGGTGATGCTCTGGGGCCAGCTCGGCGCTTCGGCCCTCACCTGTGCCGTCACTCTCCGCATCGTGTCGCGCCTTACCTCGAGGCCGGTTCGTCAATATCTGGCCGACATGGCGCCCTACGTCGCCCTCAGCCTCGTCATAGCCTTCGTCATGTGGTTCACCGGTACATTCATCATCTCCCCCTCTTTGTCGTGCGCCGTTCTTTCGGCCGAAGCCGTCATCCTCTACGCAGGCATCAACTACCTCAGCGGATCCCGAATCCAGCGCGACGTTTTCGCCTTCATATGCGGCAGTAAAAAGGCCGACATCGGATAATATCCGACGCCGGCTGTAATTCGGTAGTTACTTAAGGTTACTGTGCGAGCCCTCGGTTGCGCAGCAGGGCGCCGACCGAGGGCTCGTGGCCGCGGAAGCGAACGAAGAGCTGCATGGGGTCCTCAGAGCCGCCGGCCTCGAGAATGTTTTTCTTGAACGATGCCGCGGTCGCGGGATCGAATACACCACGCTCCTTGAAGAGCTCGAAGGCGTCGGTGTCAAGAACTTCGGCCCACAGGTATGT
>CAJJQT010000274.1 GCA_905193995.1 uncultured Porphyromonadaceae bacterium
TGGCGGCGGCGTTGCGGGCAGTGTCGACCAGTACGCGGGCTTCGCCCGGCAGCGAGGCCAGGAACTGCTTCACGGCCGAGTAGGGAGCTGTGGCCACGCCCTGCGACGTGAGATAGAGGGCTACTTCCCGGCTGATTTTGGCCGGGTCGATGAATAGGACGGATCCGGAGCCTGAAATGTAGAGGAACGAGGTGACGACGGGATTGTATTTCACGTCGTTGCTGCGTATGTTGAGCGTCCAGGCGATCTCGTCGAGGGCCGAGATGAACATCGACGAGGCTCCGAGAGCCGCGCATTGGTCAAGGATGCGGTGGATTTTGGTCGAGGCGCTCAGACCGGCGAATTCTTCGGGATGGACGAATACGGCTCCTGCGGGCAGGGCGGGGCGGTCGGGCCAGATCTGGTCGAGGACGTCGAAATCCGACACGAGCACGAGTCCGGCCGCCTCGAGGTGCAGCTGCAGGTCGGCTTTGGCACGGGTTGAGAATACCATGCCGTCGATGCCGACTTTCTCAGTGGCCTTAAGCGCCGAGCACAGCCATGCGGCTATCGACGGAGTGTCGGGCAGGCCGTCTTTCATAAGGATTATTTCCGAGCCGGCGAGCTGGTCGGCTGCCTGAAGGAAGTAGCGCGAGTCGGTCCACAGCAGGGCTTTGTCGAGGGTGACGACGAGGTCGCCGGCGCTGCCGGTGAAGCCGCTGAGCATGCGGCGCGCCTGCCAGTGCTCCGAGAGATATTCGCTCATGTGCGGGTCGGCCTGCGGAATGATGGCGGCCGATATGCCGCGCTGCTTCATCTGCTCGCGCAGCGCGGCGAGGTTGGCTTGTACGTTGTGTTTCATTTTCTTTAAAGTTAATATGTCTTGAGAGGCGGCATAAACGCGTCGGGAATGTGCTCGAAGCGGTAGTCGTCGGGCGTGCCGTTGACGGCGAACAGGTCGAAGCGTGCCTGGCGGCGCAGGTCGTGGTGCATGAGATACACTTCTGCGGAGGCAACCATGCGGGCTATCTTGCGGTTGTCGACGGCCTCGAGCGGATCGGTGTCCATGTCGGAGCGTGTCTTTACCTCGCCGAAAATGACGAAATCGTCCTTCACGGCGATGATGTCGATTTCATAGCTGCCCATGCGCCAGTTGCGTTCGGCGATCGCACAGCCGTCGGCCACGAGTTTCTCGCAGGCAAGATCCTCGCCCCATTTGCCGAGTTTGTTGTGACGGGCCATCTCTCAGGATAGTGTTTTAAATTCAGTAACGTTTTTAGCACGGCAAAAATAAGAAAAATTAATGAGAAATAAAAATGAAATATGAGAGGTGAAAAGCTTTGTACAATGGCAAGGAATTTGTAACTTTGTCGCGAAAAGAGGCGTCATGGATAAAGACAACGAAACGAAGACGGCCAAGTACGGTCTGGGCATCGCTCTGACCGGCGGCGGAGCGCGAGGGTTCGCCCACGCCGGGGCTTTGGCCGCTATCGAGGAGGCCGGTCTGCGGCCCGATGTGATCGCCGGCGTCAGCGCCGGCAGCATAGTGGCGGCTCTATATTCGGCCGGCGTCCGTCCGACGGAATTCCTCGATATATTTTCAAAGCGCAATTTCAGAGACTTCGTGAACCTGCGGCCCCATGCGGGCGGCATATTCAGCACGGCTCCGTTCAAGGCGTTCATTGAGGAGAATCTCCGGGGGTACCGCAATCTGGAGGATCTGCCGATCCCCGTCTACCTGGGCGTGACCGATTTCGACCACGGCATACCGGCCGAATTCCACACCGGACCGATAGCCGAGCGCGTAGTAGCCTCGTGTACGATACCTATTGTGTTCAAACCCGTAGTGATCGACGGCGTCACTTATGTCGACGGCGGCGTGCTGCGCAATCATCCGGCGTGGATCATCCGCGACAAGTGCGAGAAACTCATAGGCATCAACGTGAGTCCGCTCGACAACCGGGTGCGCACCGATTCGTTCCTGTCCGTGGCCATGCGCACCTACAATCTGATGGCCAAGGCCAACCAGCGCATCGACATGAACATGTGCGACATCAACGTGGAGCCCATCGAGATACAGCATTACAGCACATTCGACCTGCGCTACATCAAGGAAGTGTATTTCAGCGGGTACATACATACACGGCGGGCGCTGCGCGACGCGGGCCTGTGGCCGGGCAAAGAAACGACGAAACAAACCGACCGATGAAAGAATCACAGCAAAAACCGATCATATATCAGCTGCTTCCGCGTCTGTTCACCAATTACAATCCCGAGCCGGTGCCGAACGGTACGATCGAGCAGAACGGCAGCGGCAAACTCGCGCAGATCAACGATACAATCCTGGGCGAGTTGCGCCGTATGGGCGCCACGCATGTGTGGTATACGGGGGTGATCGAGCATGCGCACACCTCCGACTATACGGCCTACGGCATCGCGCGTCACAATCCGCATGTGGTCAAGGGCAAAGCCGGCAGCCCGTATGCCATAACGGATTACTACGACATAGATCCCGATCTGGCTGCGAGCGTGCCGGGCCGCATGCACGAGTTCGAGGAGCTGGTCGAGCGCACTCACCGCGCCGGCATGAAGGTCATCATAGACTTCGTGCCCAACCATGTCGGACGCCAGTACCACAGCGACGCGGCTCCCGCAGGCGTCGAGGATCTCGGCAAGGGCGACAATCACGACATGTGTTTCAGTCCGGAGAATAATTTCTACTATATAACCCGCCAGCAGTTCGCTCCGGCGGGTGTGGATCTCGGACATGGCGCCGACGCGTACGTAGAGTTCCCGGCCCGCGCCTCGGGCGATGACTGCTTCACGGCCTTTCCGGGCGTGAACAACTGGTACGACACCGTCAAGCTCAACTACGG
>CAJJQT010000275.1 GCA_905193995.1 uncultured Porphyromonadaceae bacterium
ATACGCTTTTGGCGTATACACGCTTTCCAGGCGTGCCTCTTCAGCCACTCGAGCACCGCTCCAATTGTCTGCAAAGGTAGGTATTTTTTCGGGGTCGGACGTCGTTGCTGTTATTAATTTTTGTTAATTTCGGCAGGTATTGAGGTTCCGGCGGGCATAAGCGGGAATGGTGACGCCGGCAGGTCGACATGCTCGCCTTTTTTATTGTGTTCGCTGATAAGATAATTCGTATATTCAAGTTCCTGCTTTATGCGGTCGTAATATTTTTCGGGAACGCCAAGTTCTTTAGCCCGTTCGCGCGGAGCATTGAGACTGAATGCCGAGTCGCACAGTTCGACATAAGGCGCCATTTTTGCGACAGCCTCGCGGTAAGCGGGAATTTCATCGTCGGGCAGGCGTTCAGGCTGCCTTGGCACTCTGTCACCGCATGAAGCCAGGATGCCAAGGCTTAAAGCAAAGAGCAGCAGATATTTCTTTCTAAATTCAAATTTCCTTATCATCGGCAGTGTCTGTTTCTTCCGGAGGGTTGACGACAGGTATGCCGCGGGCCTCGGCGAGACGGTAAAGGTATTCGATGGAGGCCTCGCGGGTGTCTTCGATCTCGCAGTCTTTGATGGCCTGCTTGAGGTTTTTGGTGAAGTAGCCGACAAGCGGGCTCTGCGACAGACCGAAGATGTGCATGATCTCGTTGCCGTCGACCGGATTCTTCTTGTTGCGCTCGGCGTCCTTGAGACGTATGTCGATGAATTTCTGCTCGACAACGTCGAAATTGTCGAGGAACCGCTGTTTCTTGGCTTCGTTCTTGCTGGTGATGTCGGCCCGGGCGAGAGTCATCAGGTCGTCAATGTCATCCTCGGCATAGTTCATAAGGCGACGGACGGCGCTGTCGGTGACCTCTTCCTCGACCAGGGCGATCGGACGCATATGAAGCTCGACGAGCTTCTTCACATAGCGAAGCTCGGCACCGAGCGGCAGCTTCATACGGGCGAAAATGCCGGGCACCATCTTGGATCCGACAAAATTATGGTTGTGAAACGTCCAGCCCGCCTCGGGGTCGAAACTCTTGGTGACCGGCTTTGCGATGTCGTGCAGCAGAGCGGCCCAGCGAAGCCATTCGTTGTCGGACTTGGCGGCGACATTGTCGAGCACCTGCAGAGTATGCAGAAAGTTGTCCTTGTGTGCGCGGCCTCCGACAACTTCGATACCGCTCAGGGCCTCGAGTTCGGGCAGAATGTATTTGAACAAGCCGGTCCGGTGGAGCAGCTTCCAGCCTATCGACGGCCGGGGCGAACGCATTATCTTGCCGATCTCATCCTTGATGCGCTCACGTGTGATGATTTCGATGCGCGGGGCGTTGCGGCAGATCGAAGCGAGGGTGACGGGGTCGATCTCGAACTGCAGCTGCGTGGCGAAGCGTACGGCGCGCATCATGCGCAGAGGGTCGTCGCTGAACGTTACGTCGGGGTCGAGCGGTGTGCGTATGATGCGGCGTTGCAGATCGCCTACTCCGTCATAGCGGTCGATCAGTTCACCGAAAGTGGCGGAATTGACGGAAACAGCCATGGCGTTGATGGTGAAGTCGCGGCGTGCGATATCGTCGTCGAGGGTGCCGTCCTCTACGATGGGGTTGCGCGAATCGCGGCTGTATGATTCGCGACGCGCGCCTACGAACTCGAATTCATGGCCGCGGGCAGTGACCTGGGCCGTGCCGTAGTTGCGGTACACGGCCAGATGAGTCCTGGGGCCGAGTGACCGGGCCACGGCCTCCGCAAGTTCTATGCCGGAACCAACGGTGACGAAGTCTATGTCCTTCGAGGGGCGATCAAGCATCAGGTCGCGCACATAGCCGCCGACAACGTAGCATTCGCGGCCGATAGAGTCGGCTATTACCCCTATTTTTTTAAGTGACGGTTCGGTTAGTTTCTCCTTCAGATTCATTTCGGGTCCGGGGGGATCACATGAGGCTTACGATCTGTTCGGGCGCAAGAGTCAGGCAGCGCGTAGCCTCTTTTTCGATAATGTAAGTATTTTCAATACCGACGGCGCCAACGCCCGGAATGACGAACTTGGGTTCGACGGCGATGGCATTGCCTTCGGTGAAGACATCGCGGGAGCGATGCGACAGTACAGGCAGCTCGTTGATAGAAATGCCGAGTCCGTGCCCGACGAAGGGCGCGTGATAGCGGTGACCCATGAAATAATCGGCCATTCCGGCTTCGTAGGCCAGTTCGACGGCTGCGTCGTACAGCTCGGATGCATGCGTACCCGGGCGGGCCATCTCCTGCAGCCGCGCGCAGATCCGGCGCGAAAGGTCGTTGGCGCGCGCGGCCTCGTCGGGAATGTCGCCGACAATGAAACAGCGCGTCATATCAGTCATATATCCGGTGAAATTGCCGTTGATGTCGACCATGACGGGCTTGCCTGGGCGGATGACTGTGCCGTCTGCTCCGACAGGCAGCGACGGACTCATGCCGGCGCCACCCATGGCGAAATCGTAGGGCGACGGACGGTCGGCGTTGTCGCCGGTGAGGATATTACCCATGTACAGCTCGAGGTCGGGTCCTGTGACGCGGAACTGGCCCAGACAGCCCTCGAGACGCAGTGCGCGCTCGATCTCGATCTGGAACTCGACGTCGCTCATGCCTTCAATGTACAGATGCGGAATGTCACGGTAGACCTTGGTCTGCTTAATACCTGACATTTCGATCTGACGGATCTCGAGCGGAGTCTTCACGGCGCGAGCGTGTCGCATCACGTCGGATGCGTTGCCGGCACGGTCGAGTCCGAAAGCCTTAAGTATGCGGCCGACACGGCTGTAGGGCATCGTGTCGACTTCAAGACCGAGC
>CAJJQT010000276.1 GCA_905193995.1 uncultured Porphyromonadaceae bacterium
CCTGACTGACCTCTACACCGGTTCGGCCCGCTGGCTCAACGTAGCCGCCACCGCAGGCGACGATATGGCTCTCCGCGCCGAAGCCGCCCGTAAGGGTCTCGAATATGTCGACCGCGTCATTGCCGCAGCCAAGCCCGATCCTTCCTTCCTGCAGCGCAAAGCCCGTCTCATCATCTCTGGCAACGGCAACAAGGCCAACGCCGAAGCTATCGCCAATTACGATGAGATGATCAAGATGCTCGATGCAGATCCCGCTAACGCAGATCCCGCCAATCCCAACAACAGCCTCAACCTATACAAGGAAGCCTACATGTTCAACATCCAGTATTTCACCGATGTCGAACCCAACGAAGAAAAGGCTGTAGAATTCAGCAACAAGCTCAAGGAGGTAAACGAGAAACTCGGCAACTGATCAGTTAACCGCAACCTCTGAAAAAGCCCGGGCAGCGCATATGGAAGCACCCGGGCTTTTTCGGACTTTATACACACTCTAAACACCAACCAAGTGTCATGGCATTTCAACCCTTAGCCGAACGCCTGCGCCCCCGCACGCTTGACGAATACGTCGGCCAGCGGCATCTCGTAGGCCACGGCGGCATCATCCGGCGCATGATCGAAAGCGGCAACGTCGCATCCTTCATTCTATGGGGTCCTCCCGGTGTCGGGAAGACAACCCTTGCACGGATCATTGCCAATGCTACTGAATCTTCATTCCACACGCTCTCGGCTGTCAATTCGGGGGTAAAGGACGTACGCGAGGTCATCGAGCAGTGCCGGCGCGAGGGCATGAGCATGTTCTCGAAGGGACGGCCCATACTTTTTATCGACGAAATCCACCGCTTCTCGAAGAGCCAGCAGGACAGTCTGCTGGGCGCTGTCGAGGACGGTACTGTCACACTCATCGGCGCTACGACCGAGAACCCGTCGTTCGAGGTCATTCGCCCGCTGCTTTCGCGCGCGCAGGTATATGTGCTGAATCCTCTTGACGAGAATGACCTGCAGCAACTCCTCTCGCAGGCACTGGCGGCCGACAAGACGCTCTCACAGCTCGACGTCCGTGTCGAGCAGACTGACGCCCTGTTCAGATATTCAGGCGGCGACGCGCGCAAGTTGCTCAACATTATCGACCTTATTCAGCAGGCTGCGCCTGCAGGAGAACCCGTCGTCATCAACGACCGCATCGTTACCGACAGCCTTCAGAGTAATCCCCAGGCCTACGACAAGGGCGGCGAGATGCACTACGACATCATCTCGGCATTCATCAAGAGCGTGCGGGGCAGCGACCCCGACGCGGCCGTATACTGGCTCGCGCGCATGATCGAGGGCGGCGAGGATCCCGAATTCATCGCGCGCCGTCTGGTCATTCTCGCGGCCGAAGACATCGGCCTGGCCAATCCCAACGCTCTGCTGCTCGCCAACGCCACATACGACGCCATTATGAAAATCGGTATGCCCGAGGGCCGCATTCCGCTTGCCGAGTGCACCGTCTATCTTGCTACATGCGCCAAGAGCAATTCGGCCTATATGGCCATCGACGCGGCCCTGGCGGAGGTCCGCCGCTCCGGCAACCAACCCGTACCGCTGCACCTGCGCAACGCGCCCACAGGCCTTATGAAATCGCTCGACTACGGCAAGAACTATCTCTACGCGCACGACTATCCAGGACATTTCGTGAAGCAGCAATTCCTGCCCGACAAGTTGCAGGGACTGCGATTCTGGCATGCCGCCGACAATCCGGCAGAGGCAACAATCGACGCCCGCCAAAAATCACGCTGGTCATAAATATTCTTTAAATTTACTTTTATTAACATTACAGCATCGCATTCCTGCACGGGTGCGATGCTATTTTTGTATCGTAAATGATAACAAAACTCTCTCCAAAGCAATACCGGAATGTTTAACCCTGAAAATAATACAGACATATCAGCCATGAACCACAACATCGTCTTCACACCCCATGTGATAAACACCCTTCGCGCACTGCCCGTAAACGAGCGTCTCAACATCGCGTCGGCTCTCGCCGGAGAACTCCTTCTCGGAGCAGAAATCAACGACCTCGAGCCAATAGAGACCATGATTTACTCTATACTGCGCTTCTACATAAAGCAGGACAGCAATCGCCTTGGCGCTCCTGCCGCAAAATAAGCCTGAAATCTATCCTCTGTAAGTATACTTTCTTCGCAGCAAAGGCATCTGTACCGGGAGGATAATGTACAATAATCAATAACAAATAAATTCGAATTGATATGTTTTTATATGTTTAATTATATGGGCAGCCATATCGACGGGCGCAAATCTGACCAACGGGCGATTTGATAAATAGCGATGATAATTCCATTTCTATTTTACGAGGATTTTCAGAGATCAATTTGAAAGTGTTAAAAAGTTAAATAATAGCAAATAACGAATATTTTTCAGCAAGTTACAACATCCTTTATGCCATTATTTTTGTTATAATTTCAAGAACACACATAATTACACGCGAATTTTGAAATTTTAGGGATTTGACAAGCGACAGTTTACAAAGTCGAATCAATTTGAGGGATTTGCATTCATTAATCGTTTGATTTCACAAATTATTAAACGTAAATTTGCAAAACTGACCCATAAATCGATGCAAACGCAAATGTAGGTTTTGGATAGTTTTTTGTAGAATTTGCATTCACGCACAACCTCAGTCTTGATTTTTTACAGTTTATAAACACAAAATCCGGCACTAAACATTTATTAATAGTTAACACACCACGTTGAATCTCATACTAATTACATGCAAAACCTTTAGTAAACATTCATATATCACAGCTACGACCGACTATCAGTCGGCCGCAGGCGTTTACACAT
>CAJJQT010000277.1 GCA_905193995.1 uncultured Porphyromonadaceae bacterium
TAGCCTGAACGGCCGCCCGGGTTTCGGGATCATAGCTGTCGGAGAGCCACTGCTTGGCTTTTTCGGTTACTTCCTTGAGAAGCTGGCTTTGATTTTCCATGTTAGTTATGAGGTATAAATTTATTGAGTTTTTTGTTTATGCAAAGGTAAGTTGTTTTTCTGACAAAACCAACACTTTGACTTTATTTTTAAAATATACGCTCCGAGGCTGCAAAAGTTGGCCGCGGAGCGTAAAATTATGGATTATTGGCGAATGGTCTTATTTCTTCAGGCCGGGAGCAGCGAGGCGGCCGAGCATGAAAGTCAGCGATGCCGTTCCGTCCATAGTCGGCTCGTTGGTGGAATAGTCGCTGTAGTCGTCGTGGTAGACCACAATGTCGTTCTGCATATCCTCGAAACGGTCCTCGTTGCGCAGATTCACGCCCCAGAGCGAGTTGAAGATGTTCGCATAGACGGGTCCGTCGACAAGTCCGCCTACGAGGTAGTCGCGACCGGGTCGTCCGTTGACTGTGAGATTGCTCATGGCGGAGTGGGGGTCGCGGGGCGACGAGGCAACCATGCCTTCGGGCAGTATGATCATGGTCTGTCCCCAGGGATTTACGCCGAAAAGCCAGTCGCGGGCGGCAGTTTCGAGCTCGCGGTACGATTCGTCGCCGGTGATTTCGCGGTAGAGCATAGCCTGTGTCACGAGGGCAACGGCAAGGTTGTTGGAGCACCAGATGAAGGGGATTCCGACCATGAAGGCATTGCCGGCGGCGCGGTCGGCAACGCGGTCGAGTCCGCTGCGCATATTGCGCTTGAATTCCTTGCCGATGCGGCCGTCGAGGCGTGCGAGTTCGGCATGGCCGAGGTTGACGAACGGATACCACTGATAGTGGCGGGCCGAGTCGGCACCCATCCAGGGAGTGACGGGTTCGAGTCGGCCGTAGTTGACGGCTTCGGTCAGATAGCGGTTGTCGCGCGACTGGCGCCATCGAGCCATAGCGGCCAGCTCCATGTCATCTGACCAGTTGTCCTCCTCATAATAGTAGGGGGATACGGTCGAATTGGTCTGGCAGGCGCCCGGATTGGCGGCTCCGACTTCGAAAGCGATGCCCGATCGGCGGGCAAGTTCGGCGGCGAATTCAGGATCGGTCTCGGCGAAGATCTCGCTGCCCAGACCGAACGATGAGGCGAATTTGCCTACTGACGAGGCCAGGCCCCAGCTCTCGTTCTTGTACTTGCTCAGGCCCGAGGGGTAGCCGTTGCAGCGGTAGACGGGTCGGTCGGCGCCCGGTCCCCAGCCGTAGTCGACGTTGTCGCCCGACGGAACGCCGGCGTAGCGGTGGTCGCGGTCGTCAGCGATCTGGTTGAGGTAGAGGCTGTCCTGCGGATTCATCTTCATCATCCATTCGAGGCCCCAGCGTGCTTCGTCGAGGATGTCGGGGATGCCGTTGGAGCCGGGGAGCCCCTTGGCGTCGTATGCGTCGGCCCAGATGCCCGGATTTTCGCGGTAGGCGAAGAGCATCTGATAGACGGTATTGGCCGACGTGGTCAGATACTGCAGATAGTCGCTGGCATCGTGCCAGCCACCGGTGACGTCGATATGCGTGCCGTCGAGGTCATCGGCCAGTACGAGGTAGCCGTCTTTGGTATGGCAGGCCTCGTTGTGGACGGGATTGAATCCGCAGCGCTGCTGCCGCAGGTACACCAGCGGAAGTTCGTTGAGCTGCAGACGGCTGTAGGCGTCGTCGCCGACGTAGAGGGAGGCTACCTCGGCCACTTTCCCGTCTATAAGGGCCGAGAGTGTGTATTGGCCCGGTTCGGTGACCGACGAGAAGTAAATGCGGGCGGCATACTTTTTGGGAGCCCACGGTTCGGTGACTACGACGCTGTCGACATGACGCATGCCGCGGTCGGGCGAAGCGATCTGAAATGTGAGGGTTGCCGGGTCGACATCGCCTACATATACGGCTGTCTTGATGTCATCATTGAGATAACCGACCTGGTTGACTCTCAGACTCTGTGCCGATGCCGGTACGGCCAGCAGGGCGCACGCTGCTAAAACAGTTGTTTTCATGGTTTTATAAGGTATTGTGTTGGTGTAATATCTGATTATAATGAGATGGCATACAGTGATGCGATAAACATCAGTACAAATGGTACGCCCGGAGCTACTGCCAGAAGCGAGTCGATACGGTCGAGTATGCCTCCGTGTCCCGGAATGATGTTGCCCGAATCCTTGACCCCGAGTGTACGCTTGATCATGGATTCGAAAAGGTCGCCGAAAGTGCCTAAGACACTTACGATCGCCGCATATATGGCCATGTAGATACCCGTAGTATGTATCATGCTGAAGAAGTACGAGGAAAAATATCCGGCGATCATTGAAAGTATGAGGCCGCCGAAAAAGCCTTCCCAAGTCTTTTTGGGTGAAAGGCGTTCACAGAGCTTGGTTCGTCCGAAAGCGCGTCCTGTCAGATATGCTCCTGTGTCATTAAGCCATATAATTACGAATGTCACAAGGACAAATTCGTATGAAAAAATCGCTGCGCAGCTTATGATTATCAGTGGAACAGCAACATATACAATTGCCAACAGCGAATAAAGAAATGAGCGGACAGCATTTTCGTGATGAACATTCACTGCGATAATCATGCGCACCGGAATATATAGGGAAAGGATTAATAATACAAATCCGAACAGCGAATAATCTATGGTACAAATAAATGAAACTGCCGTTACG
>CAJJQT010000278.1 GCA_905193995.1 uncultured Porphyromonadaceae bacterium
GATGGCATCGTGCGATGATTTCGATCTGCCAAATCCTCCGGGCCAGACAAACCCCGAGCCTGAAGCCGTATTCGAGAACTCCGGCATTGTGCTCACACAGGGTGACGCTACAGTCAATCTCGTCGAGGCGAACAAAGCCAACACCGACGTGACAGTGGCAAACATCACCGAACTCGTAAACTTCCCCGCAGACTATAGTCTGTCGGTCGACATGGATGTGGCAGGAGACGCTTCTTTCAACAACGCCACAACGATCTCGACCTCAATCGTTGACAACGCCGTTATGGTGAATCCCGACATTTTCAACGGAGCCATCCAGAAATCTATCTCCAAGAAACCGGGAACATATGAGGTATATACCCGCTTCAAGGCATATGCTGAAAGAGAGACAACCCGCGTACGTCTCGGCGGTCTCGACGCATTCTTTGCAGCAGACTCGAAATTCAACGTCACTACTCTTGATCCCGTCAAAGTGATGGAAGAGGCTTATTATCTCGTACCCTGCGATGCAAACGGCAATCCTGTGATGTCAAAGGCTGTCAAGATGAACAATACTCTCGGCAACGTCAGCGTATATGACAATCCGGAGTTCGCACTTAAAGTCACAGTAGATGCAGCCGCTGCGGAATCCGAGACCGGATATCTCTGGAAAGTCGCTCCACAATCTGCCGTTACGGCAGGTTCTACCGATGGCGTTATGGGATGCAATCCTTCAGTAGAATCAACTCTTGCCGGAAAACTCGGTGCAGGCTATGATGCAGGTTCTATCAAGGCCCAGGGCGATTTCCTCATCACAATCAATGTGGAACTTGACTCCTACTCGATCAACTACGCGTTTGAGGTGCTCTATCCTTTCACCAGCGGCAATACAAGCAAACCCGATGATGTGATGCTTCTCTATACCGACAATTACATCAACTATACCGGTGTAGCCATGCTCAATACAATCTGGTATTGCGCGGGCCAGCCCGACTATAGAGGTGCGGTAGTATTCAAGCAGGATCAGAATGTCGGCTTCGAGGATTCTGAAGACGGCCTCACCCGTACTGGAGGTCTCACGGCTTCTGCCGACGGCGGACGTCTCGACACTCCTGTAAAGGGCAAACATCTGTATTGGATCGATGTCAACCTCGTCCAGCTCACATACAGCCTAACATGCCTCAAGACGCTCAGCATAATCGGCTCCGGCAACGACTGGGATCTTGCGACAGCTACCGAACTCACTCCTTCGGCCGACTTCAAGGTATGGACTGCCGAGAATGTAGTGATCGGCGACGAATTCAAGATCAACGCCAACGGCGCATGGACAATCGGTTTCAGCGGCACTTCAGTTCCTGACGCTACAGGCAAACAGGTATACACCGTCAACAAACAGGACGGCGGCGACAACCTGAAAGCTAAGCCGGGAACATATAAAGTCACTGTTGACTTCAGCGCCAAACCCTATACTGTAGTTCTTGAATAATCAGACTATATTATATCATAAAGCCCGGCCTTATCCAGCCGGGCTTTCTTTTTAACTGCTCCCATAAACATAATTATCCGTGAAAGTTACGCAATCAGGGGCAGAAACGTTTAAATAGGATAAATTTTGAAAAATATAATAAAATTTAGGCAAAAATTATTGCAATTTCCAACATTTGTAATTAACTTTGCAGCGAATTCGTGCCGTGAGAACTCCTAAAGCTCATTCTTACACAATCGAATCCACGTAACTACTACAGATAATCATAATTTCAAATATTAACCAAAAAATCTAAACAATTCAATTATGAAGAAAATTTACGCTCTTGCAGCTGCTGCATTCTTAGGTCTCGCAGCAAACGCACAGGATGGTGCACCTCTCTACTACACCGGTGACGGTATTCCGGCCGACATGCCTGAGTTCACAACATGGGCTCCCGAAGCTCCCGCACAGTTCGCTTATGCAAACGGTGTCTACACACTCAAGGTCAACGGGCTCTTCCAGTTCAAGGTCTCTACAGCGATGGGAGACTGGGATACTTTCAACGGCGCGGCGCTCGGCTGTGGAGAAGAAGGTTATGGTGACGAGCCCGGTGTAGTAAAACCGCTCGTATCTTGGGGTGAGAATACACTGTGCCCTTGGAAAGGTGACTACACGATTGAAGTGGCCGGTGACCTCAGCACTATCAAACTGACAACCGACACTCCCAAACCGGATCCTACCGATCACGTTGTCCTCTTCTTCCGTGGCGATATCAATGGCTGGGAATCAGGTGCTGAATGGGAACTCAAGTATCTCGGCAACAATGTCTATAAATTCGAATGTGCCGAAGGCCAGCAGATTCTTCCCGGCGAAGGCTGGAAGATCGCTACAGATCCCTGGGATGACCGCTACAACTACGGTTCAAGCGAGGAAATCTTATTCAGCGATGCCGAGGTAACTATCGAAAATGAATTCCAGTGCGCAGGTTCATCTCCCAACACTACTCTTACTGAAGAATGGAACGGCGTGGCTTATTTCAAGATCGGCGAACCGGGCGCTCCCGCAATGTTCGTAATCTCCAACGACAAGAACCTCTCTTGCCCTTGGGAAGTTAACATCGGCGTTGAAGGCGTGACTGTTGAGAACAACAGCGCAGCTGCTTACTACACTATCGAAGGTGTACGCGTAGCTAACCCCGAAAACGGTCTTTACATCGTTGTCAAGGACGGCAAAGCTTCTAAAGTTCTCGTGAAGTAATTCACAGTCCAATTAAAA
>CAJJQT010000279.1 GCA_905193995.1 uncultured Porphyromonadaceae bacterium
CTACATAGCCGACGCCGGCTACCAGCTCGAACAGCGCGGACAGACACGCGAGCAGATCAAAGCCAACCACTACAACTCTACGATGAACGAGCAGACGATCACGATACCGATGCCGCTGTTCGGCTTCGACATCGACAACGTGGGCAAGATGTGGAACAACGCACAGGCCATGACCATCACCTGGGGCGGCAAGGGCGTCGACGACATAGCCGGCGACAACGCCGACTGCCCCGTGGAATACTTCAACCTGCAGGGCGTACGGATCGAAAATCCCGAACCGGGAACACTCTGCATCCGGCGCCAGGGTACGGATGTACGCAAAGTCGTGTTCTGAGAAATTGAGTCATCCCTATCTACACCGCTTATGCCATCAGTATCGACGCGCGGCACCGAGATGCCCGCATCCCCAATACGCCGGCTTGTAAAATACGCCAACGAGGCCACAGCGCGCGGCATCAAGGTATACAGGCTCAATATCGGCCAGCCCGACGTCCCTACCCCGGAAGTCGCCCTGGAGGCACTCCGGCGGATTGACCGCCGCGTGCTCGAGTACAGCCCGTCGGAAGGCCTCAGATCGCTGCGCGAGAAGCTGCGCGAATACTACCACAGATTCAATATCGACGTCGATGTCGACGACATCATCGTCACTACTGGAGGCAGCGAGGCCGTGCTGTTCGCATTCATGGCCTGCCTGGATCCCGGCGACGAAATCATAGTGCCCGAGCCGGCGTACGCCAACTATATGGCATTCGCGATATCGGCCGGGGCTAAAATCGTCACGATACCGTCGACTATCGACAACGGCTTCCAGCTGCCCCCGATCGAGGAGTTTGAGAAGCTGATCACACGCCGCACAAAAGGCATCCTGATCTGCAACCCGAACAACCCGACCGGTTACCTGTACACGATGAAGGAGATGCTGCAGCTGCGCGACCTGGTCAAGAAGCACGATCTGTTTCTGTTCTCCGACGAGGTATACCGCGAATTCTGCTATACCGGAGCGCCCTACATATCGGCCTTCCATCTGCCCGATATAGAGGGACAGGTAGTGCTGATCGACTCGGTGTCGAAGCGCTACAACGAATGCGGCATACGCATCGGAGCTCTGATAACCAAGCACAAGGAGTTGAAGCAGAACGTCATGAAATTCTGCCAGGCACGCCTCAGCCCTCCGTTGCTGGGTCAGATCGTAGCGGAGGCGTCAATCGACACTCCGCCTGAATACATGCTGGAGACATACAACGAGTATGTGGAGCGGCGCAAATTCCTGGTCGACCGCATCAACCAGATTCCCGGATGCTATACACCGATACCGATGGGCGCATTCTACACGGTGGTACGGCTGCCGGTCGACGATGCCGACGAATTCTGCCGCTGGTGCCTTACCGACTTCTCATACGATGGTCAGACCGTGTTCATGGCGCCTGCCTCGGGCTTCTATGTGACTCCGGGTCTGGGACGCGACGAAGTGCGCATGGCCTATGTACTTAACACCGAGGAACTCGGAAAGGCACTCAGCGTACTGGCCAAGGCGCTTGAGGCATATCCCGGCCGCAAGAAAATATAAAAACTGAACAAGACATGAAACTCATATCCTGGAACGTCAACGGCCTGCGGGCTATAATCGGAAAAGGTTTCGCCGAAATTTTCAAGGCACTCGACGCCGACTGCGTGTGCCTGCAGGAGACCAAGATACAGCAGGGGCAGATCGAAGCCGAGTTCGAGGGCTACACTTCGTACTTCGACTATGCCGAACGCAAAGGCTACTCGGGCACGGCCACCTGGACCCGCGGCGGCGCGAAGCCCAGCCGCCGGGGCATAGGCGTCGTACGCCACGACCACGAGGGACGCGCCGTGACGGTCGACCTGGGGCCGGCGTACCTGGTGAACGTGTACGTGCCCAACAGCCAGCAGGAGCTCGCCCGGCTCGACTACCGCCTGGACTGGGAGGAATCGTTTGCCGGCTATGTGCGGGAGCTCGACCGGGAAAAGCCCGTGATAATCTGCGGCGACATGAACGTGGCGCACAAAGAAATCGACCTGAAGAACCCGAAAAGCAACCGCCGCAATCCGGGGTTCACGGACGAGGAGCGCGGCGCCTTCAGCCGACTGCTCGAAAGCGGCTTCGTCGATACGTTCCGCCTGCTGCATCCCGACGCAACGGACGCATATTCATGGTGGAGCTACCGCTTCAACAGCCGCGCCAAGAACGTGGGGTGGCGTATCGACTACTTCCTGGTGTCGGAGCGGCTCGCCGACCGGATCAGGGCGGCCGAAATCCTGTCTGAAATCACCGGGAGCGACCACTGCCCGGTGTCGATAGATCTTGAAATATAAATATTCTTCAAAAGACAACTATGCGGCAATGAACGGTTTGCGGATCACTGCCGCATTTTTTTACATTTTTCCGTCACGTTTTTGACCGGCGATGTGTCTATCTTACGAGATGTCTCAAAAAGAAAGACAATAACGAATAAACATATACAGTCATGAAAGAATTAGTTGCCATCTTCATCTGCGCGATCATGCCGATCGCCATCGTTCTCATCATCTATCTGGCATCGATAAACGGCGAGAACCAACGCGCGAAAGTACTCATCAAGGCTATCGAGTCGAACAACAACATCGATGCCGACAAACTTGCCGATGCCATGCAAAAGCCCAAGAAATCCGCGCTCGAGATACTCAACGGGCGCCTGCTCCGCGGCTGCA
>CAJJQT010000280.1 GCA_905193995.1 uncultured Porphyromonadaceae bacterium
ACCGGGTCGCACGTCAGGCCAAGGTGGTGTTCGAGGCCCATTTCGGCAGAATACTCTATCTGAGCCGGGGTGCCTCCGAACAGCTGCGACGCTGCGGCGGCCGCCATGGCGCAGGCTACGCCTACCTCGCCCTGACAGCCGACTTCGGCGCCCGATACGGAGGCGTTGTGCTTGACTATGTTGCCGAACAGGCCCGCTGTGGCCAGCGCGCGCAGAATGCGCTTGTCCGAGAAGCCTTTCGATGTGCTAAGATGGTACAGTACAGCCGGGACGATACCGCACGATCCGCAGGTAGGAGCAGTGACTATCTTGCCGCCCGAGGCGTTCTCCTCGCTTACGGCCAGGGCGTAGGCGTAGACGAGTCCTCGGCTTTTGAGCGACGAATTGTAGCCGGCGGCGTGCACGAAGTAGCTTACTGCCTTGCGCCGTACGCCCAGGCCGCCGGGCAGCACGCCCTCGGCCTCGATGCCGCGCTCCACGGCCTCTTTCATCACTTTCCATACTTCGGCCAGATAGTCCCAGATGCCGTCGCCCTCGACCTGTCCGACATATTCCCAGTAGCTGCGGCCGGTTTCCTCGCACCACTTCTGTATGTCCTTGATCTTGGTCATGGGATAGATCGACTCGCCGGGTGTGCGCGACTCGCCTTCCTTCACGATGTCGCCGCCCCCGACCGAGTAGTAGGTCTGCTCGGCCGTGATCTGTCCGTCGGCGTCGTATGCGGTGAACTTCATGCCGTTGGTGTGGAATGGCAGCACAGTGTCGGGCTGCCAGTCGATGATGGTCTCGACCACCGGCGACAGCACGTCGAGTATGGCGCGGTCGGTGAGGTGGCCGCGGCCGGTGGCGGCCAGGGCGCCGTAGAGGGTGACAGTGCAGCGGACGGCGTCGCCGATTTCGCCGGCAAAGAGTGTGGCGGCCTTGCGCGGCCCCATGGTGTGCGAGCTCGAGGGGCCGTAGCCTATCTTGAAGAGTTGTATGAGCGATTCCAAAGTATAAAAGTAAGTTTAAAGATTTATTATTTAACAGCAGAAGCCGCTTCGGAGTTCTTGGCGGCTTCTGCTGTTCTGATTATGAATTGGGGTCAGATATCCTCGTCGGAAGCCATCTGCGAGAGCGCCATATCGTCGAGAGGCTTCTCCTTGACGGCGCTGCCGAATGTCTCCTTGATGATCCATACTGCGGCGGCTCCGAGCAGCAGCAGCACGCCCGATACGACGAGCATGTAGAGCGTGTTGGGTGCCCCGTTGGCGGCCGGAGCAAAGCAATGCAGTATCAGACCGCCGCAGAGGGCCGCGATGATCTGCGGAATGCAGATGGTGCAGTTGAACAGGCCCAGATACGTGCCGATGTGGCCGCCCGACAGTGCGTTTGTCAGGATGGTGAACGGCATCGACAGTATGGCTGCCCAGGCGCAGCCCATCAGTGCGTAGCTTACGCCGAGGGCGTATTTGTTGGTGATGAAATATACCGAGAGGAAGCCGATGGCGCCGATGAGCAGGCTCAGTGAGTAGGCAGGCTTGCGGCGGCGGAAAGTGGCGAGAACGACTGCCCAGATGACGGCGGCGATAGCCTGGATGGCCAGCAGCACGCCGTTCCAGTCGCCTGCGTCCTGATATTCCTTCGAGGCGGCATTGAGCACTGTGGTGTAGTTCAAACCTATTTGCGAGGGCGAGTTGACGCTCGGGAGCGACGAGGTCTGCTCCAGCACGTATTCACCGTTGCCGTTGTCCTTGGCTATGTGGGCCATGGTCAGTACGGTGTTGGGCTCGATCATGGCGAATTCCGACACGGTATATGCGTCGTCGGCGAGTTTGATCTGTTCTCCGTCGACAGCGATGGTGGCTCCGGCCTTGGCCAGCAGACCGCGGCCGTTGCCTTCGCCGGTCACCTCGGCCTTGGGGTTGCCGTAGTCGTATACGACCTGCGAGTTGGCGATGAGCGTGTCGCCGTCAAGCACCACCGTGGTCGGGCGCGAGATGTCGCCGTCGATCTCGATGCCGGCTATTGCAAGGCGTCCTTCGGCGATGACGGGGCGCTCGTTGTTGAAGATGAACTTGTCGTCGAACTTCTGGCCGTCGATGGTCACTCCGGTCACTATCCGGGTCGACGGAGCGCCGAAGCTGTGGCCGGCTATGGCGTCGGTCGAATATGTCCACATGTACAGGAAGGCTGCCCAGCAGAAGAACTGCACGATACCGACTGTCCAGAACACCTTTGGCGCGTCTTTGAGCAGCTTCACCACATTGGTCTTCTCTTTCTTGCCCGACTTGTCGGCCACGATGCCGTGGTAGGCGGCATACTCGGCCGGCGGCATTTCCTTGACCTTTGCGAAGGTGTAGACGACGCAGAGCAGCAGGATGGCGGCGCCGATGTAGAAGGCCCAGGTGACCGTCGGAGGCACCTGGCCCGTCGGAGCTGTATTGCTCAGGAACATGGCCAGGACGATCGGCGCGATGTACCCGACGACCGAGCCGGCGTTGCAGAGGAAGCTCTGGATGGAGTAGGCGAGGCCTTTCTGACGCTCGTTGACGAAGTCGCCCACAAGCATCTTGAAAGGCTGCATGGCCATGTTGATCGACGTGTCGAGGAACATCAGCATCACCAGGCCGAAGATAATGGCCGACGACACACCCAGGCCGAGGCTGCCCGCGTTGGGCAGGAAGCACATCACCACGATGGCCACCAGCGCGCCGATAAGCAGGTAG
>CAJJQT010000281.1 GCA_905193995.1 uncultured Porphyromonadaceae bacterium
CGTTCCTGAATATAAATATTGCCGCCGTTCTGCGTATTCTTAAACATTTCTTCCAGAGAACCGCTCATTAGGCTGACCTCATATGGATATAGCAATTCTATATCATACAGACCGGCTGCTAAGGGCAGCTGCATATAACCGCTTTCATCTACCGGCTGCGCCATAGCCAACGAATCGATATAAACTCTTCTAACTACTTCATTATTTTTGTTTTTATTTCTGAAAACGACGCAGGGATATTTTATCTGCGGTAAATCCGCCCCGGTCTCATGCTTCGCATTGTAGTCGGAGTTGTGGAAAATCGTAGGATCGAACTGAAAATATTCCGATATCTTTATATAATATACTCCCGGTTGAGAAACCCTATAGTTCTCTATCAGAGTTTTTTTCATACCGTCGATATTGAGTCCGCAGAGTGTGTCTGTATTTATTGTCAGCTGTTCGGAAGTGGTATTGGGATTTGTAGTAATATTTTCACCGTTGACGGTGCATACGCTGTGCGATTCCCATTCCAGAATATCCTTTCCTCCCGTAGGATAGTTAATGGATTTCAGCGAGCCTTCAACGGCATATGTACCGTTTACCGAGCGGTCATCTCCGACATCTCCCACAATATATGTATTTGATGGAATACCGGTTTTAAACACAAGGCCATTTCTATATCCGCCGAAGTCGGTGCCTTCTTTTGACAGATTGGCGTCGTGTTCGTATTCAAAGCGGTACACTACCTCTCCGTTTCGCTTGATTGAGGTAAGGTATCTCGCTTCTGCGTCGTAGTTGAATTTAAATCCGATTGAAGCTCTTTCCGTACCTTGATACACATACGCTATTGAATCGATCATGAAATTGGTGTAGCGGTCGGTGTATTCTTTTTTATTGTAAAAGAATCGCGCCTCCACTCCATCGCCTTTTATGACGGAGAGCAGTGACGGTACGCTGTACGACATACCACCTCCACTGCTCTTTTTGGGAACGTATACCTGAAAATCCCGATTTAGGCTGTAATGCCTTGACGAGCTTGACGAGCCCCACCATCTCACCGTACCATCTTCATACGACAGAGTGATGGAATCTCCGCTTATATTGCGCATTGAGGTGAGATACCATGCGGAAATATGCCTGATAGTGTCCTCCTGCTGCTTCATAATCGGATTGCCGTGTCTGTGCAGACTCCAGCTCTCCTCTTTTTCATTGAATATATAATGCGTTCCCGAAGCATCATCTACCTCGAAGCCATCGCAATAAGGCGTTGCCTGAGTGTGAATTTTGACAGGATGTTCTGACATCTGCACAATACTGGAGTTGTCTGTATATGCGAACGTGGCCGAAAGCCCCAGGCCCGACAGCGTGCAGATATCATTTGCAAGATCGGTGTAACCCCAGTCGTAACGAAGACATTGGGTATTTTCCGTGCCGTAACTCTGCAATATATCCCGAGGCGATGTAGGATCAATGTTTTCTTCGGCATGTTTTATAAGGTAGTCGCGGAAGTTATAGTCTTTTTGGGCCGCATCGCTCAACTGCTTTTGCTGTACCAATAATCCGATGACTGACTCATTATCCATACTCGTTTCGAGTTCGTCAGGAAGTCCGACTACATTGCGGCCTATGGCGGCATTCGCAAGCAGCGACCAGCCTAGTCCGGCATTCCCGGGCTTTTGCCCGGCCTTGATTCCTCCCGACTGATAGCTCAGCACTACCGGCAATTCAAGTGCGCCGCTCTTTATACTGAAAAGTGTGAATGAAATATCGGGACGCCCGCTGTTATAGCTTACGGCAATCTCATTATGCTCGATCAGACTTGCCACTTCCGGCGGCGGAGGCAGAATGCTGTAGTCAGTAGGCATATAATTGAACTGCGTATCGTCCCCATATGCGATCTGGAAAGAACAGCACAGCGCCAGTAAAATGGCAGAAGCCGATTTGCGGGAAGTTTTCACGGTCGGATCAAGGTCATCTAAAATGTTGACCCAAATATACAGCCTTTTTTCAAAAGTTGTACGTTTTTAACTAAGTTTAACTTTTGATTTTCTGCGCTATTGGTTTACCCACTCTGAGGGGTCGCGGCGCGAGGGGCCGTAGGGGACGGTCGCGGGCGGGTTGACGCAGTAGCCGCAGAAGGGTACGGGGTTGTCGCGCAGGCGCTTGACCTGGGCTATGTCGGTGATGGTGTCGACGTCGAGCCAGTCGCCGGGTTCGTGGCGGAAATCGGTGCCGGCGGCCTTGTTGAGGTGGCCGACGAGCTGTACCTGCTGGGCGAGGACGGGGTCATGGCCTTGCGCGTGCTGCTGACGGCGGACGGCGAGAGCGCCGCGCTGGAGATGACGGTGAGAGGAGCGTGAGAGACGGTGAAGGAATGGACGGAGATCTATGAGCAGATGCGCGGCACGTTCGCGCAGAGAGCGGGCTTTGTGCCGAGTGAGGGCTGCGACAGCGCGGTGCGCCTCTATGCGCTCGCGGCGGAGCTGCAGTCGCTGCTGATGCAGGCAGACTGGGTGCTTGACCAGAGCTTTCCGCAGACGGCGCAGGGAATGTATCTGGACTATCATGCCGAAACGCGCGGCATCACGCGCGCGGCGGCGGAAAAGGCGGCCGGCGTGATCCGATTTGCCGCGGCGGACAAGGTGACGGCGGCGTGCCCGATCGAAAAGGGCACGGTGTGCATGACGGCGGAGGGCGTGCGCTTTGAGACGACGGAGGACGCG
>CAJJQT010000282.1 GCA_905193995.1 uncultured Porphyromonadaceae bacterium
TGGATGCGGTAAACTCCGTCGCCTGCTGCGACGAAGTTCCACTGCTGCCACTCAAAGTTGGCGTTGTCCATCAGCTGGATCTTCGCGCCATTGTCAATGTTATAGTCAGCGACCTCAATGACCTTGCCGTTGGCGGCGCTGATGGTATAGAACTTACCCTCGGTAAGTACGGTCTGTGCAATCTTCTTCGGTGCCATATTTGTTCCTCCTATAGGTATATCATGTATATTATGCGGCAAATCTTGTTTGTAGTTTCCCTCATGCCGCGTGGTCAAACACCGCTTTTTGCGTGTCTACGTATCCTATTATAACCACTTTTTACCTTCCCGTCAACTTTTTGGCGCTGTTGCGGCATTTTGCACAAAAACCGCCGGGACGGCAGATGCTATCCCGGCAGTTTTGATTGATTTTATGCCGTTTTGCGGCTTTTTTCGACATCTCTGCGCTTAAGAGTTCTCGGCAAAGTTGCCGGTGTACAGGCGGTAATAGCGGCCCTTCTGGGCGATCAGCTCGTCGTGGGTGCCGCGCTCGATGATGCGGCCCTGCTCCAAAACCATGATGCAGTCCGAGTTGCGGACGGTGGACAGGCGGTGGGCAATGACGAAGGTCGTACGGCCGTACATCAGGCCGTCCATGCCGTCCTGCACCAGTTTTTCGGTGCGGGTATCAATGGAGGAAGTTGCCTCGTCCAAAATCAGCACCGGCGGGTCAGCAACGGCAGCACGGGCAATAGCCAGCAGCTGGCGCTGGCCCTGGCTCAGGTTGGTGCCGTCGCCGGTCAGCATGGTGTTGTAGCCATCGGGCAGATGCTTGATGAAGCTGTCGGCGTTGGCCAGCTTGGCGGCGGCCATGCACTCTTCATCGTTGGCGGTCAGGCGGCCGTAGCGGATGTTCTCCATAACGGTGCCGGTGAACAGGTGGGTATCCTGCAGCACGATGCCAAGAGAGGAACGCAGAGCGTTCTTTTCGATGGATTTGATGTCGTGGCCGTCGTAGCGCTCGACGGTGCAGTCGGTGCGCGCCTCGTCGTAGCCGAGCCGGCGGCGCCAGACCGCCAGCATCTCATTCTCAGAAAAATTTTTCATAATAAAAATTTTTTAATGCGCAATGCGCATTTCTAATTTGTCATTGCGCATTGCGCATTCTAAATTATTCGCCGATGATGCGGAAGTGGGTGGTAGGATGGCGGAGCACTACGCACGAAGCCTCGGTGAGCACGATGGCGTCGGTGTTGCGGTTGCCGGCCTTGCGCAGGTCGAGGCGCTCCTTGCTGAAGGGGATGTGCGTGTACTTTGTGATGAAGTCGGGGTCGATGACCATGCCGTCCTTCGAATGGTGGCACTGGTCGAACACCTCGGAGTGTATCACATAGAGGGTGCCGAAGTTCGAGACGATCTCGCGGAAGCGTATGCCCCACCTTGTGAGCGAGCCCTCGCCTGAGATCGAGCGGTAGAACTGGATGTTGTTGAGCGCCGTGATGAGCTTTGTGCCGCCGAGGAGGATCTTCTTCTTGGAGCCGTTGTTGTTGGTGAACACCTGCGCGCAGAGCTTGATCACGTCGGCTTCCTTGGGCGAGGCGGGCAGCGTCGCCTCCGATGCCGCCTGGTTCCAGATGCCTCCGGTCATGTAGACGTACTCATTCTTGTCGGGATGGATGAACTTGGCGCGGGCGCCGAACAGGAAGCTTTTCTCCATGCCCAGGCGCATGTCCATGACGGCGGCTTCCTCCTGGTCGCTGAAGTTCCAGTCGACTTCCTTGTCGGATAGGCGCTGCAGGAGCGACTGCTCGACCTGCATCTTGAAGATCTGACAGTTGTTGCTTCGCTTCATGGGGAGCGCCTCGAACTGTCCGGTCTGCACGTCGAGTTCGGAGGCGGCGCGCCCCATGCGCACGGCCCAGGCCTCGGTGACATTGGGCTTGGACTGCAGCCTGGGGGCTTCCTTGCCGTCGCTGCTTGCGTTGAGGCAGACCACACGCAGTTCCTTGCCGGCGGCGCTGCGGACATAGCCCACCAGTGGCTGACGGGCTGATCCGGCCAGGACTTCCGGGAACAGGATGGTGTCGGAGGGTGCGAATACGTTGGCGCGGTCGACCGTGACGGTCAGCAGGGTCAGCCCGCTGTCGTCCTCCTCGATGTCGTTGACCGACGGTACGGTTTCGCACTTGCATTCGTTGACGCGGGTGTCGACGGTGTAGTAGTCGACGGTCATCGATCCGCAGCCTCGGCTGCCGATGCAGCGGGTGAGCTGGTCGACCGGCGTGGCCGAGGGGCGCACGCGCACAATGCGCTGGTCGATGGAGGATGTGAGCAGCCCCGGGGCTGCCTGATCGGTTACCGAAGTGGTCAGCGGGGCGCCCGAAGCGTGCTCACCGCCGTTGATTCCGTTTACTGTTTTTGTTTCCATAGTTTTTGATTGATTTTTGATAAGGGTTTGTTAACAGGATGATGTAATTTTAGTCTTCCCATACGGAGGGCGGGTAGAGCATGAAGCCGTCGCCGGCGGGATCGTCGGCGGGGCCGTCGGGAGCGGTGTCGGCCGGGGCGACGCCGACGGGGGCATACATCGGAGGCTGTTCCTCCGGCTGCGGGATGTTTTTCTTAGAATCGGTGTTTTCCATAATAAATTAAGGTAAAAAGATTAGATAAAGATGAAATTTGGAAATTAGATTAAGTGGTTTGTTTT
>CAJJQT010000283.1 GCA_905193995.1 uncultured Porphyromonadaceae bacterium
TCCTGACATTGTCCATTAGGATAAATATAATATTGCAATTGTTCATCATAGCCATAATCCTGAATCTCTTTTTTCCGCCCTTCCAGTTTATAGTCAATCATTGCAGATGAAATACGAATGGGCTCCTCGCTCGATATAGCCGGTCCAGATGGGTATGGCAAGTCATCTTCACGATGTTTCATTCCCAACAGATAACGATAAGCTCGATCATACATAATCTCATTATCCAGATAAATAGCCATTGCCATCATACTGCGTGCAGCAAAAAGTCCCTGATTGCCAAAACGTGCCGCATCAAAATTATAGATATTCCAATAAAAAGTAACTCCATTCTTTGAATCATCCCAATAATTAGCATACTTAGCAGAAAAGTCTTCTGTGTTACTATATCCGGGATGAACCAGCATATCTTTGAAACGTTGCTGGTCTTCCGGCTTCCAGTCCGAATAATCTCTCATCATTTCAGCGGCATCAATCAACAAATAAATTTTGCCATTATCTAACGGCCCAGTTCCGCGGCTACTGGTATTGATATAAAAAGAATTTGCATTCAGATACTCCACAGCTTTTCGTGCATAAGCTTCATCTCCTGTCAGATGCCAAAGAAGAGCCAAATCGTGGGCGCGACGTCCATCTACTCCAATTGTTGCATTGAAACATCCTCCCTGTATCTGTTCTCCCCGATTAACTACAGGAGCATCGAGTGAAGAATAGGATGATTCTTTCAACTTTAAAAAAGTTGAATAATAAGGTTCCTGTCTGGCTTCAACCATTGCTTTCATACGGTCAAAGTCTCCTTGTGTATAAGTAATACCCGGATGAACAAAACGACGCTGAGACTGAGCCGAGGCTATCTCTATAAACCCGGCAATAACAGATAAGATAAATAATATTACAGTTTTTCTTCTCATAGTACAAATATAAAGTCTTTATTATTTCTATCCTTACATACGAATGAGAAAGTTGATTCGCCTATTCTCCCTTCTTATTTTCATTCCTTTAAGATCGTTTCACTCCTGCATTAATATTCTTTGCTTAATAGAAATAATATGTCCATCAACGGATGCCTCTCTCATCATTTTTTACATTATTCATTCTAGAATATATTTTCACATCATCCTTATGGATAGCATAAAAAATAGTTTATTATAGGGCTAACTAAAAATCCGAAAAGTCAAAATTTATTCGTAAAAATTTTGCCCTTTCGCCGAAGCGGGGCGCCATTTACAGCCGCTTGTAGTGGCAATAGAGCAACTCCCCATCGTCGCCGCGCAGGTGCATGCCCCCTCCCAGGCAGTAGCGGAACATCCGGCAGTCGGCACATTCGCCCTTGCGCGCCCACTCGCGGTTGCGGAACGGCTCGAAGCGGTTCTGCCACACGTCCCAGAATTTATCCCGGTAGATATTGCCCTGATGGTAGTTGGCGCGGATCGACGTACACCCCGAGATCGCCCCATCGACGCGGATCGAAGCCACCGAAACACCCGCGGCACACTGGTAGAACTGGTCGCGGACCTCGGCCTCGTAGCCGCCCAGAAATCCCTCGCAGGCATAGCTGGCGTCGATGCGCCCCTCGCGGCGGGTGCGTGCGATGAACTCCAGCATCTCGCG
This sequence comes from uncultured Porphyromonadaceae bacterium, assembly GCA_905193995.1. Taxonomy (GTDB): domain Bacteria; phylum Bacteroidota; class Bacteroidia; order Bacteroidales; family Muribaculaceae; genus CAG-873. The sequence continues at coordinate 1,612 of CAJJQT010000283.1, forward strand.
GAACTGCGCATCGGTCATCCGCAGCGTCGGGTCGTTCTTGGCACGCCCCATCGGAAAGATCGAGAAGAGCCGCCAATGGCGCACCCCCTCGGTGATCAGCATGTCGCGGAAAGCCTCCAGCTGCGGGACCATAGCCCCCGTGACGCACGTCACCACATCGTACGACAGCGACGGTTCGCGCACGACCATCCGCACGGCGTCCAGCGCCCGGTCGTAACTGCGGGCATGGCCGCGGATGTAGTTGTGCTCGCGCTCGAAGCCGTCGAGGCTCACCGAGACCGACCGCAGGCCGGCATCCAGCAGGCGCCGGAAACGCTCCGGGGTCAGGGCCATGCCGTTGGTCACCATCCCCCACGGATAGCCGCGGCGCGTGACCTCGGCGCCGGCCTCCTCCAGGTCCGCACGCACCAGCACCTCGCCGCCCGAAAAGATAATCAACACGTCGGCGGGATCGACATGGGGCGTCACCTCCTCGTCGAGGACTTTCAGGAAATCGGCCAGCGGCATGTCGGCGACGCCGGGGTCCACGCGGCAGTCGCTGCCGCAATGGCGGCAGGAGAGGTTGCAGCGCAACGTACACTCCCAGAAAAGCGTATCAAGACGGTGTTCGCGCACCGTCGAAGCATAGAGATCGGAGAAAATATCGAGGGCCAGCCGTTTGCGAAGCCCCAGTCTGCGGCCCGACATGGCCTACTTCCCGGAGGGCGTCGGAGCCTCCTCGCGGGGCTGTTCGGCAACCGGAGGCAGCGAATCGGGATGCTGGCGCTCCATACGTTTGATACGGATGCTGTCGGGAACCCGCACGCCGTACATGACCACGATGCGGGGATTGGACGGACCGGGTTCGACCTTCACGTCGGAGGTCTCGTCCTTGTCCTTGGGTGCGTTCTTCACCGACGAGCAGGCCGCGGAGAATCCCAGAAGGGCCGCCAGCGCGAGTTTCAGTTTTCTGTTCATAACGCCAAGCTGTTAGAGATTCACAGCACAAAGATACGAATAAGCGAGGGCAATGGCAAATTTATTTGAACATTGCCGAGCGGGAGTATCTAAGGCGCAGCCAAAGTACGA
>CAJJQT010000284.1 GCA_905193995.1 uncultured Porphyromonadaceae bacterium
CTGATCGCGCAAAATAATAATGGAGCGATGCGGCCGCATCGCTCCATTATATTATCATTCTGCAAGTTCGGTTATTTCACGATAACTTTTTCTGCTCGGCCGCCGATGACGCGGATGGCCACGCCGGGGGCCGGGTTGACGACGCGCTGGCCCTGCAGGTTGTAGTAGACGGGCTCGGCGTCGGTTGCGTCGGATTCGATGCCGGTGATGCCGAGGCAGTCGGTCAGATCGAGGCAGAAAGGACCTGCGATGTACGGCTCTACGTTATACTCCTCGCCTGCAGCCTCGGCTGCGTCAGCCGCGTCCTTGCTGTAGTCGGGATTCTCGAGGCGGTTGGTATAGAACCACTTGCCCAGATCGTAGCAGAGCACGCGGATGTCGTTGCGGTTGTTGAAGGTGATTACATTGTCCTTCATCGTGCCGCCGCTGTGGATGTCGTACTGCTTCAGAACGTCGCGGCCGTACTCCTCTACAAGGGCAAAGTAGTCGCTCGAGACGGCAAGCTCACCGAATGCGCTCACGTCAAGGCCGATGGGGCTGTATTCGATGAACACTTCGTCGGGGTCGTAGGCGTTGACATAGAGATAGTGGTTGTGCGTGTGGGCCACAGTGTAGAAGCTGGCCTGATCCCAGTTGTCGTACGGGTTCTTGAGACGGTAATAACCCTTGAGGTACTTGTTTTCCTCGACTTCGACCTCAAATGTCTCCGATGTGAACGGCGACAGGGCCAGGCACGACAGCAGTCCTTCGGTCATTTTGCCGCGGCCGATCGGCAGCCACTCGTCGTTGTTCGAATCGGGGGTGTCGTATTCGCCGTAGATGGCGTTCTGCATCACGCCCTCGGCGTCGTAGGCGGCCACGAGCAGATACATCACGCGCGCGGTGCTCTGCGAGAGATCCACAGTGACTACGTCGCCGATGCTGGCCTCGATGCCTTAGGTGGCGTAGATGTCGGAATGGCGGCCTTCGGTGGCGAAGAGGTCGATGGCGTTGTCCGCAATGTGGTCGCGGATCATGTAGCGCAGCGACGCTATGCGGTTGTCACCCCCGAGCTCCACATGGTAGCAGTCGGCTTCGTCGGGACAGAACGGCTCCTCGGTGTAGATGGTCACGGAATAGTCGACGGGAGCGGCGGTGCCGGGCAGGAAGAGGGCGAATGCGCCGTTGTCGTTCGCATTATATATGTATTCGCCGTCGGGTTCGGTATCGTCGGCCTGGATAATACCGATCGAGTGCACGTCGGTGAAGCGGATGACGCCGTCGGCAAGCGTGCCGTGCATCTGCAGCTGCTCCTCAAGGATATCCTCGTCCATGCCCTCGGCCTCGCTGTAGCCGATCACGTCGGTAGGGCCGCCCCAGTCCGACATGCCCAGCGGCGAGCGCAGCAGACGCACGAACTGCGGGTCGCGCGCGTCGAGCATGATGTACACGTCGTCGCCGAGCTTGAGCTCGGCGTCCTGTTCCTCGATCAGAGCCGTGTTGGGATAGTTGGCCCAGGGGTCGACTATGCGGTATACGCCCGGATTGGCTTTGTCGTGCTGCACGCGCACTTCGTACGTGACGGGCTCGATGCCGTCGAAGAAAGTATTGGCGGTCAGTATGTCATCGGTATAGTTGCCTGTGCCGAGTTCTTCCCAGTCGTGTTCGGCCATCGGCTCGGCGGCGCGGGCCGGAGCTCCGGCGATTGGAAATGCGGGGCGCAGCGCGACGGCCGGCCCGCCGGCGGCAACCCCGGCGGCAAGCGCCGCTCCGAGAAGTGAAAGTAGAAGTTTTTTCATAGTGTGGAAATGTTTAAAAATGATTCGAGCCGCAAATATAAACATTTTATATCTGAAAATAAGCATGATACGCTGCTAAAATTTCAATTATTCCGCTATTGTGTTAAATCCGCGGAATATTCGCTCCGCCGTTTAGGGTAACGGCTTTCAGAAACGAATTTATAAGATGCGCAACCGAAAAAGAGCGGTGCAGCCGGGTGGCGCACCGCTCTTTACTTGTGTTAATCGCTTTTGAAATCTGTGGTCTTATTTGCGGGCCAGGATCAGGGCCGAGGTCGGGGCCACGGTGACGCGCCCTCCGCGCGAGGTGCCCAGGCCGTCGGCGTTGATGCGGCCGTCCTCGGCGATCACGGTCCAGTCGCCCTTCGGAATCTTCACTTCACGCGGTTCGTCGGAGCCGTTGAACACGAGCTTGATCTCGCGCCATTCGTCGCCGTTGGCGTTGTTCTTGATCGAATACGATATCAGGTTCGTGCCGTCGACCTCGTCGAAGACTATGTTGCGGGCGATGTCCTCGGCCGAAGTCATGCGGAAGGCCGGATGGTTCTTGCGCAGCTTGATCAGCTCGCGGTAGTAATCAAACTGCTCGGCGTTGTCGTGCTTGAGCTGCCAGTCGATGGCGTTGATCGAGTCAGGCGACTTGTAGGAGTTGTGCACGCCCTTCTTGCCGCGGAACACTTCCTCACCCGCGAACATGAACGGGGTGCCCTGCGACGTGAACACGATGGTCTGGGCCAGGCGCGCGGCGCGCTTGGCTTCGTACCGCAGGCGCGCGGCCTCTTCGCCGGAGTCCTCATCGGCCTTACGGGCATGAGGATCCAGTTTTTCCGCCACACGCAGCTTGGCGCTGCCCGCGCGGGGGTTGAGCATGAGCTCCCGTTCGG
>CAJJQT010000285.1 GCA_905193995.1 uncultured Porphyromonadaceae bacterium
CGTCCCATCCGCGGGCCTGCATCTCCTTGACTGTGGTCGGCAGCCACGAGGCAGGCGTAAGCGTCTTGTAGTCGATGTAGTTGCTGTCGGTCATGCGGGCATCGATTCAAGTCGGTTCTCAAGTTTGATGATCTCGTCGCGCAGGCGGGCAGCCTCGATGAATTCCATGTCCTTGGCGGCCTGGAGCATCTGCTCGCGCAGGCGGTTGATCGAGCGCGAGAGCTCCTCGCGGTTCATGTAGGGGATGACCGGGTCGGCGGCGATGTCGACCGACGTGGAGAACTCGTTGACGTACAGGCGCGAGGATTTTTCCTGGCCCTTGCCTTCCTTGATCTGCCGCTTTTCCTTGGCAGTGAGGGGCTTGCCGCGGGCGATGGCAGCTGCGGCTGCGGCCGATGCCGCATCGTCGGCGTCCTCCTTGCCCACGATGGCGTGGCGGGCCTTGATGATGGCCTGGGGCGTGATGCCGTGCTCCTCGTTGTAAGCCAGCTGGATGGTGCGGCGCCGTTCGGTCTCGTCGATGGTCTGCTGCATCGAATCGGTGATTTTGTCGGCGTACATGATGACGGTGCCGTTGAGGTTTCGGGCGGCGCGGCCGACGGTCTGGGTCAGCGACCGGTGGGAGCGCAGGAAGCCTTCCTTGTCGGCGTCGAGGATGGCTACCAGCGACACTTCGGGCAGGTCGAGACCCTCGCGGAGCAGGTTTACGCCAATCAGTACGTCGAACGTGCCGGCGCGCAGGTCGTCGAGGATCTTGATGCGGTCCATGGTTTCGACGTCGCTGTGGATGTAGGCCGTCTTGATCTTCATTTTCAGGAAGTAGTCGTTGAGCTCCTCGGCCATGCGCTTGGTCAGGGTGGTGACCAGGGTGCGCTCGCCGCGTTCGATGCGCGTCTGGATCTCCTCCATCAGATTGTCGATCTGATGGGCCGACGGGCGCACCAGTATCACCGGGTCGAGCAGCCCGGTCGGGCGGATCACCTGCTCCACGACCACACCTTCGCTGCGCTTGAGCTCGTAGTCGGCCGGCGTGGCGCTGACGTAGATGGTCTGGTGGGTCATCGACTCGAATTCGCTGAACGTCAGGGGGCGGTTGTCGAGGGCGGCTGCCAGGCGGAAGCCGTAGTTGACCAGGTTGGTCTTGCGCGAAAGGTCGCCGCCGAACATGGCGCGTATCTGCGGTATGGTGACATGGCTCTCGTCGATGATGGTCAGATAGTCCTTCGGGAAGTAGTCGAGCAGGCAGAATGGCCGTGCGCCGGGCTCGCGGCCGTCGAAGTAGCGTGAGTAGTTCTCGATGCCGGAGCAGTAGCCGAGCTCCTTGATCATCTCCACATCGTAGGTGACGCGCTCCTCGAGGCGGGCGGCTTCCAGAGGCTTGTCCTCGCGCTTGAAAGCCTCGACCTGCTCGCCGAGGTCAAGCTGGATCTGCGCCACGGCCGACGCCTGGCGCGCGGGCGACGTCACGAAGATGTTGGCCGGGTAGATCTTGAACGAGTCGTGCGACCCGAGCGAACGCAGGTCTTCGGCGTGCAGGGTCGATATCGACTCGATTTCGTCGCCCCAGAAGACGACGCGCAACACTATTTCTTCGTAGGCCAGACGGATGTCGATCGTGTCGCCCTTGACGCGGAACGTGCCGCGGCGGTTCTCAACCTCGTTGCGCGAATACAGCGAACCGACCAGCTGGCGCAGGAAGGCGTTGCGTGCTATCTTCTGCCCTACGTGTATGTTGACTACGTTGGCGTTGAATTCCTCCGGGTTGCCGATACCGTAGAGGCACGACACCGACGACACTACGATCACGTCGCGGCGCCCCGACAGCAGGGCCGACGTCGTGGCCAGGCGCAGGCGGTCGATCTCGTCGTTGATCATCAGGTCTTTCTCGATGTACTTGTCGACGGACGGAATGTACGCTTCGGGCTGGTAGTAGTCGTAGTACGACACGAAGTATTCGACTGCATTGTCGGGGAAAAACTGCTTGAACTCGCTGTAGAGCTGCGCGGCGAGTGTCTTGTTGTGGCTCAGCACAAGGGTAGGGCGGTTGACGCGTTCGATGACGTTGGCCATCGTGAACGTCTTGCCCGAGCCTGTGACGCCGAGCAGCGTCTGGGCCTCGGTGCCGTCGCCGATTCCTTCGACGAGCTGCTCGATGGCCTGCGGCTGGTCGCCCGTGGGGCTGTATTGCGAAGAGAGCTTGAAATCCATATCTACCGGTCTTTTTCTGTTATGTATGACAGATAAGCCCCGGCGCTCAGCGAGCGTCGGGCTTATCACGCAAAGTTACGAAAAAATCCCGACTCGGCAATGCCCTCCCCGCCTTTTGAAAGTATTTTCTTGGCGTTAGCCGCAAATTTTGCGGCTAATCGGTCGCATTGAGGGGCTTAGTCGGCGGCGACTATGTCCTGAAGGTAGGGCCGCAGGTCTTCCCAGCGGTAGAAGGGGAAGCTGTCGGTGGCGATTGGGAGGGCGATCTCGCGCTCGTTGAGCATGCACTTGACGAGGATGTCGCCGGCTTTGTTCTTGAAAAACACGATCTGCAGGTTAGCGCCCATGGGGCAGATGCGGAAGTCGTTCCAGGCTCCGGCCAGTTCGTGCGGGTCGTAGATGTCGGTGTAGCAGCCGTCGAGTTTCAGCAGGGCCACAAGAGG
>CAJJQT010000286.1 GCA_905193995.1 uncultured Porphyromonadaceae bacterium
AGCTCTTAAACCACCTGGGTCTGAAAAAGCCCATGGTGAGCTACCACCGCCACAACACCGCCCCCCGGGGCCAGGAGATCACCGACCGCCTGCTGGCCGGGGAGGTCTGCGCCCTGGTCACCGACGCGGGCACCCCCGCCATCAGCGACCCCGGCGAGGACCTGGTGGCCCAGTGCGCCCAGCTGGACATCCCTGTGGTGGCCATCCCCGGGCCCTGCGCCTTCGTCAACGCCCTGGCCGTCTCCGGCCTGCCCACCGGGCGCTTCACCTTCGAGGGCTTTCTGGCCATGAACAAGAAGAACCGCCGGGCCCACCTGGACAGCCTGCGCCGCGAGACCCGCACCATGGTCTTTCACGAGGCCCCCCACAAGCTCCCCGCCACCCTGGCCGACCTGGCCGAGGCCGCGGTGGCCGACAAGGCCGCTCCGCAGGCTCTTGCCGACGCACTGAAGGCCTGGCTGGCGGTCCGCGGCGACGCCGATGCATCGCGCACGGCCGGCGATGCGGCCATCGACGCGCTGAAGGCGAATCCTGAATATCCGGGAGCGGCCGCGATGCTCGCCATGGCCGATATGTTCTCCAAGAAGAGCGTCTGGGCCATCGGCGGCGACGGCTGGGCCTACGACATCGGATTCGCAGGACTCGATCATGTGCTGGCGCAGAACGTCGACATCAACATCCTGGTGATGGACACCGAATGCTACTCGAACACCGGCGGCCAGACGTCGAAGGCGACGCCCCTGGGCGCTGTGGCCAAGTACTCGGCCGGCGGCAAGCGGGTCTACAAGAAGGATCTGGGCCGCATGATGATGACTTACCCCGACGTGTACGTGGCGTCCATCGCCCTCGGCGCCAACTACATGCAGGCCATCCGCGCGATGGTCGAGGCCGACCGCTACGCCGGGCCGTCGATAGTCATCGCCTACTGCCCGTGCATCAACCACGGCATCCGCGCCGGCATGGGCCACTCGATCGTCGAGGAGCGCAACGCCGTGGCCACCGGCTACAGGCAGCTCTATCGTTACAATCCGGCGGCGCAGGAGCCGCTGACTGTCGACATGGCCGCGCCGGATGGCGGTTTGGTCGACTTCATAAATGGCCAGGACCGCTACGCCGATCTGCGCATGACCGACCCGAAAGAAGCGGCGATCCTGCAGCCGAAACTGCAGGACCACTGCGACGAAATCTTCAGGATTCTTGAATATCAGGCCCTGTTCAAGGGTTGACGATGATCACCGGCTTGTAGGGCGATACGAACACCGGCTCGCTGACGCCGCTGACCGTAGCGCTGTCGTAGTGGTCGCTGAAGACGAGCACCACGCGGTTGCCGGTGGCGGCGTCGGTCTTCGTGACAGCAAACACCTCGCCGAGTGGCGTCTCGACGGTCTCGAATGAGGCCTCGCCGCGCCACATGGCCGGATTGTCGCGGCGGATCTTCATCACCTCTGCCACATAATCGTGGAGCTGCTGCTTGAGCGGGTGCGTGGCCTCGAGATGGCCGCTCGTGCGGCCGATGTTGTCCTTCTGGCCGCCTTCGGTCTCGAAGCTGCGGTCGCTGAGCTCGTCGCCGTAGTAGAGCGTGATGGGGCCGGAGTAGGCCGCGAGGATAGCGAAGCGCATCATCATCCGTTCGAAGTAGTAGGGCACGGCCGGGTCGAAGTGGTCGGCCAGGCGGTAGCCGTCGTGGTTCGAGAGGAACAGGTTGGGCATCACCGAGTCGTTGAGGTAGCCGCGTGCGGTCGGGGCTGAGAGGGTCAGTTCGATGTCGGCGTAGCCGTTGAGCAGGCCGCCGTTGGCGATGCTCTGCATGGGGCCGCTGATGCGCTCCTTGCCTTCGAAGTCGAAGGCCGAGATGAGGCCGCCGTCGCGGTAGACGCCCTGATTGATGCGGGCGGCGTCACCCCAGTCCTCGCCGACCATATAGCCGAGCGTGCCCCACTGCTCGCCGCGGGCGCGCCGGGCCTCGGTGACGGAGTCGACCGCGGCGCGGATCTCGCGCCAGTAGTTGTGGCCGCCCTGCATGGCCTGGTAGGCCTGGTCGAGGCGCCAGCCGTCGATGTCGTAGTTGTCGATCCACCAGGTGGCCACTTCCTTGAAGTAGTCGAGCGAGCCGGGGTAGGAGACGTTGCCTGTGCCGCCGTCGGGGCGGTCGCTTTCGGTGACGGTGCAGTCGATGGTGTAGCCCGAGGGCGACGGTGTGGTCACGCCGCCGTGGTGGCCGAAGACGCCGTCAAGCAGCACGTACATGCCGCGGTCGTGGGCGCCCTTGACGAGCTCGCGCAGGTCGGCTTCGGTGCCGAAGTGCGGGTCGACGGTGAAGTAATCGTTCGTGAAATAGCCTGTCGCCTGCAGCTTTTCGCCGCCGGCGGCCTTGGATGAGTCGAAGATGGGCGTGAGCCAGATGGCGTTGGCACCGAGATCCTTGATGTAGTCGAGGGCGGAGATCACGCCGCGCAGGTTGCCGTTCTTGGTGTGGCCGTCGGGGCCCCACATGGCCGTGTACCCCGGCGCGCCGGCCGGGTCGTGGATGAACGAGGCCACCATTATCTGGTAGATAGTCAGCGAGCGCGGGTCGGGGTTAGGGGCCGGTTGGGCGTTGGCGGGGATCAGCCCCATGAAAGCCGCGGCGAGCGCGATCAGGGCTACAAATC
>CAJJQT010000287.1 GCA_905193995.1 uncultured Porphyromonadaceae bacterium
CCGTCACCGACATCTGCTCCGACGAGTCCGTGCGCGCCGCCTACGCCGCCGGCGCACGCCGGCGCTGGGAGGAAAACTTCACAGGCGACCGGTTCCTCGACACCGTCGCCGGCATCTACGACAGCCTGCTGAGGCAGGCGTCCCCCGCACCCCGAAAGTAATCTTTCTTTAACTCATAATTAATAAACCTTTCTGTAACCGCATTTTGCAATAGGAAATCTTATGGAAATTGAAATAGAAACCTTATCAGCCGCCTATGACAGCGCGTTGCCCAAAACGGGCGCCGAACGTCCCGAAGGTCTCAAGGACTGGCAACTGCGCCGCCAGTGGCGCACGCAGCTCGGCGGTTGCCGCCTGACATCGGGCCAGGCCGCCCTCAAGCGCTCGTTCGACATCCTGACGGCCGTCGGCGCCACAGTCCTTTTCAGCCCGCTCATCGCGGCCATCGCCCTGGCCATCTGGCTCAATGACTTCCACAACCCCATCTTCTCGCAGAAGCGGGTGGGCCGGCGCGGACGCATTTTCACCATCTACAAGTTCCGCTCGATGCGCATCGACTCCGAGAGCGACGGCATTCCCCGCCTGTGCGAGGAGCACGACTCGCGTCTGACCCGCATCGGCGCCTTCCTGCGCAACCACCATCTCGACGAGTTTCCCCAGCTCTGGAACGTGCTGCGCGGCGACATGAGCATCGTCGGTCCGCGCCCCGAGCGCCCGTTCTTCACCGAGCGCATCGTCGAGCGCTACCCCGAGTACGTGCTGCTCACCTCGCTGCGCCCCGGCCTCTTCTCCGAAGCCACCCTCTACAACGGCTATACCGAGACCATCGAGCAGATGATCCGCCGCGCCGAGATGGACCTCGACTATCTCCGCGGCTACTCCTTCGCGCGCGACCTGAAGATCATCGGCGAGACCACCCTCTCGATCATCGGCGGCAAAAAATTCTGAACGGATGCAAATCAGACCTGATCTCAAACTGCGCCGCGTCGGCGACAGCTACATGCTCGTCGCCGTGTCGGACGGCGACCTCAACACCACGGCCGTCCACACCTTCAACGCGACCGCGGCTTTCATCTGGACCGCCGCTGCCGCCTCCGGCGGCACCGACGCCGAGGCCCTGGCACGCCTCGTCTGCGACGAGTACGACGTCGACTACGCCACCGCCCTGGCCGACGTCCGCGCCATCCTGGCCGACTGGCAGGCCGCCGGTCTCATCGGCTGACCGCCCTTCGCCTCGGGTCCTTGCTTCTCTTATCTCTCAATGATGGATACACGCGCCTGGACAGCCTTCATGGAGCTGGTACGCTGCGGCGTCGCTGACACCGCGCCCGCTCAGGAGCTGTTCGTCGGCCTCACCGCCGCCGACTGGGAGGCAATCTACACCCTGGCCCGGCGCCAGACCGTGTGCGGCATCTGCTATGCCGCCTACTGCCGCCTGCCCGGCTCGCTGCTGCCCGGCGCCCCGCTGCTGCCGCGCTGGGTTGCCCGCGTCAACGCCATCGAGACCGCCAACAGCCGCATGGGCGCCGCCGTCGGCTCGCTCGTGGCCTCCTTCCGCTCGGCGCGCCTCCATCCGGTGGTGCAGAAGGGCCTGTCGGTGGCACGCTACTACCCGGCGCCCGAGCTCCGCGAGTGCGGCGACATCGACCTGTGGTTCGGGCCCCGTGAGATGGGCGCCGCCCTTGACATCGTCCGCCGCTCCGGCGCCCCGGTCAAGACCCACCCCGACGGCAGCCGCTCGTTCGTCAGCCACGGCTTCACCGTCGAGCTCCACCCCCGCCTGATCAACCTTTCGGCCCCGCGGGCGCGCCGCCGCCAATGACGGAAAAGCGGGGCGCGCCGCCGTCCAGCCAGACCCGGTCCACGGCTCCCGCCACCCCGGACATGCCCCGGGAGATCTCCGCGCCCTCAAAGGCGGGGCCCGCGGCAGTGGCGCAGGTCGTGAAGCCGTCCTTTGTGCCCAGCGCCATCTCCCCGTTGGTGCCGATATCCAGAAACAGTACCGCTCGCTCGGCCAGCCAGGCCCCTGATGCGTACAATCCGGCCGTAATGTCGCCGCCCACATAGCCCGCGACCGCGGGAGCGAGATAGACCTGTGCCTGGGGAAACGCCGGGAAGAAACCATCCCCCGGGGAGCACACTGCGCCAAACCGGTCCTGCGGCGTAAAGGGGGCTGCGGCGATGGAGGCGGGGGAGCGCCCGGCGAACAGATGCTCCATGATGGTGTTGCCCACCGCCGTTACGGCCAGTACCTCCCCAGTGCTGCGTCCGGCGCGGCCGCACAGGGCGCACACCGCTTGGGAGACCTGCTCCCGAATGGCGCTGGTCATCCGGGCCAGACCGTCTGGAGCGGTATTGGCATACTGGATGCGGGAAATCACGTCGGCGCCGAAGACCCGCTGGCGGTTCATGCCGCCCTCTGTTCCCAGCAGCGCACCGGTGGTCAGATCGTAGAGCGTGACCACCACCGTGGTGGTTCCGATATCGACCGCCGCGCCCAGCCCGCCGCACTCCGGAACGGCGACCCAGGGCTGCAGGGAGACGGGGCGGGAAGCGCCCTCGCAGACGACGCAGGCCTGCCGGAGCGCGTCCAGGGTCACGGAACAATCGCCGGTCAGCCGGGTACGGCAGGCCAGACGGCGCTCGCC
>CAJJQT010000288.1 GCA_905193995.1 uncultured Porphyromonadaceae bacterium
TTCAGGTCGTCGCTCTGCTTGTCGCGGCTGACGATCGTGCCGTCGGGTGCGATGAGCATGATGCACGGAATGCCCGAGATGCCGTAGAGGTCGGTCGGCACCGAGCCGGCGTCGATGATGCACTCCCAGGGTATCTGCTCTTCGGCTATGGCACGGCGCGTGTCGTCGGGTTCGTCCCATACGGCGACGCCTAAGATCTCGAGGTTCTTGCCCTTGTACTGGTCGTAAATCTCCTTGAGCACCTTGATCTGCTGCTTGCACGGTCCGCACCACGATGCGAAGTAGTCGACCAGCAGATACTTGCCGTCGCGGCCCACGTAGTCGCTCAGGCGCTTGCCGCCGACTTCGAAATCGACGAACTTCGAGCCCTCGCCGGTGGTGGCGCGGCGGCGGTTCATCTCCACGAGTCGGGTGACGCGCTGATAGCCTTTCAGCGACGGATTCTTTTCAAGATAGGCCTCGAGCTCGGCCGGCTCCATGTCGTAGGCCTGCTCCATGAACAGGCGGTAGCCGATCGGGTTGTCGATGTTCTCCTGTACGATCTCCTCGATTCGGGCCGTATAGCCGGCTATCACCTCCATCTGCTGTGCTTCGTCGGTGGCGGCGTTGTAGCGGGCTGCGTAGCTGTCGAGTTCTTTCGAGAGCTCGTTCAGCTTGTCGTTCAGAGGGCTGCCGAAAGCGGTGCGCGTCTCGCCGTTGACGGCGATCGATCCCGGCTCCATGATGAACTGGGCGTAGCGGGCGCCGTCGACGGTCAGGCGGGCCATGAACGGCTCGTCCATCTCGCCCTTGAACACGGCCATGTTGTCGGCCACCAGCGTCGAGTCGAATTTCTCGCCGGTGTCGAAGTTGACGATGTAGGCCATTGCGCCGTCGGCGTCGGCAGGCATCGGGGCCTGCACCTTGTACGGGTCGCCGGCCTGCGCCGTGGCTATCGCGGCGCAGGCTATGGCGGTGGTGAAGATTCTTTTGATCATTTGCTTAGATGAATTTCGAGAAGTCGGCGTTGCGCATGTCGCCCGTTTCGTTGAAGGCGTTGTGGAAGGCGAACGCCGCCTGCAGGTTGTGGGGCGTCTGGCCGCCGCGGCCGGCCTTCAGGTAGTCGCGCAGCAGTCCGCGGTAGTCGGGATGCGCGCAGTTGTCGATGATGCAGTGGGCGCGTTCCACCGGGTCGAGATGGCGCAGGTCGGCGATGCCCTGGTCGGTGACGAGGATGTCGACCGAGTGCTCCGAGTGGTCGGAGTGTGCCACCATCGGCACGATGTTGCTGATCAGGCCGCCCTTGGTCACCGACGGGCAGCTGAAGATCGAGATGTAGGCGTTGCGGGTGAAGTCGCCCGAGCCGCCGATGCCGTTCATCATCTTCGTGCCCAGCACGTGGGTCGAGTTGACGGCGCCGAAGATGTCGGCCTCCAGGGCGGTGTTCATGGCGATGACGCCCAGGCGGCGGATCACCTCGGGATTGTTCGAGATTTCGGCCGGACGCATCAGTATCTTGTCGTGGAAGAAGTCGATGTTGCCGAACAGCTCTTCCTCGACCTTGTCGGAGAAGGTCATCGAGCAGGTCGAGGCGAAGGTGCACTTGCCCTTCTTCATCAGCTCGAGCACGGCATCCTGGATCACCTCGGTGTACATCTGGAAGGTCGGCAGCACGGTGCTTTCGCCCAGGTCGTAGAGCACGGCGTTGGCCACGTTGCCTACGCCCGACTGCAGCGGCAGGAATTCCTTGGGTATGCCGCCGCGCTTGTATTCGCTGATCAGGAAGCGAACCACGTTCGAGCCGATCTGCTTCGATATGTCATCGGGTTCGGTGAAGGGCTTTACACAGTCGAGCGAGCTGGTCTTCACGATGCCCACAACCTTCGAGGGGTCGATCTTCAGGATCGGCGAGCCGATGCGGTCGCTCGGTTTGTAGATGCCGATCTCGCGGCGGTAGGGCGGGTCGAGGGGCATGTATATGTCGTGCATGCCCTTGAGTGTGTGGGGCAGGCGCTCGTTGAGTTCGATGAATATCTTCTTGGCCATCGTGGCGTAGGTGGGGATGTTGCCTACGCCGCAGCCCAGGATCACTTCGCCGTCGGGCGTGATGTCGGCTGCCTCGATGATGGCGTAGTCGATGCCCCCGAAGAAGCCGTATCGGGTCTCCTGGGCCATGTCCGACAGATGGCGGTCGTTGTAGTGTACGTCGTGCGAGTTGATGCGCTTGCGCAGGTCGGGCACGTTCTGGTAGGGGGCGCGGCGGTTGATGGCGTTGGCGCGCGACAGGCAGCCGTCGACGTGGTCGGATGTCGATGCACCCGTGAATACGTTGACCTTGAACGGACGGCCCTCGGCGTGCTCTTTTTCTGCCTTGGCGGCGATTGCTTCAGTGATGAACTTCGGCGCGCCCGGGGCCGTGAAGCCCGACAGGCCGAGTGTGTCGCCGTCTTTAATCATTTCTGCGGCTTCCTGAGCCGTCATATAATTATAAGCCATTTCGTGTAAGTTGTTATAATTTTATGTGATATTTCTTGGTATGGTCAGATTTCCCTGAACTTCGGAGGCAGTACCTCGCTCCATATTACGGCCCGGCGTAGCGCGGCGCGGCGCCGGCTGCGGCTT
>CAJJQT010000289.1 GCA_905193995.1 uncultured Porphyromonadaceae bacterium
TGGATAGCGTACTTGAAGTCGAGGTAAACGGCGTTGCCTGTGCCTACGCCGTAGCCGGCGTCGCAGCGCTCCTTGGCGGCACGCGATGCGATGTCGCGGGGGCAGAGGTTACCGAAGGCCGGGTAGCGGCGTTCGAGGTAGAAGTCGCGGTCCTCGTCGGGGATATCGGTCGGCTTGAGCTTGCCTGCGCGGATGGCCTCGGCGTCCTCTTTCTTCTTGGGCACCCAGATGCGGCCGTCGTTGCGGAGCGATTCGCTCATCAGGGTCAGTTTCGACTGGTCCTCGCCGTGAACGGGAATACAGGTAGGGTGGATCTGCGTGAAGGCGAGGTTGGCCAGGTAGGCACCCTTCTTGAACGCCTGGATGGCGGCGGAGCCGTTGCAACCCATGGCGTTGGTCGACAGGAAGAATGCGCGGCCGTAGCCACCGGTGGCGAGCACTACTGCGTGAGCGGCATAACGCTCGATTTCGCCCGTAATGAGGTTGCGGACGATGATACCGCGGGCGCGCCCGTCAATGATGACTATGTCGAGCATCTCGCGGCGCACGAACGACTTAACCTTGCCCTTGTTGATCTGGCGGTTGAGCGATGCGTAGGCGCCGAGCAGCAGCTGCTGGCCGGTCTGACCCTTGGCGTAGAACGTACGGCTCACCTGGGCGCCGCCGAACGAGCGGTTGGCCAGCAGGCCGCCGTATTCGCGGGCGAAGGGAACGCCCTGCTCAACACACTGGTCGATGATGTTGTTCGACACTTCGGCCAAACGGTATACATTGGCTTCGCGGGAGCGGAAGTCGCCGCCCTTGACAGTATCGTAGAACAGGCGGTAGACCGAATCACCGTCGTTCTGATAGTTTTTGGCTGCATTGATACCGCCTTGTGCTGCGATGGAATGTGCGCGGCGGGGGCTGTCCTGAATGCAGAAGTTGAGCACGTTGAATCCGAGCTCACCTAAAGTCGAGGCTGCGGATGCGCCTGCCAAACCGGTGCCGACGACGATGATGTCGAGGTGACGCTTGTTGGCGGGGTTGACAAGTTTCTGGTGAGCCTTATAGTTGGTCCATTTCTCAGCGATGGGGCCTTCGGGGATTTTCGAGTCAATCTGATACTCAGGAAGTTTTGATGATTCGATGTCGGCAAAGTCCTGCATGATAGGGCTCGAATCGATCATGTCTTTGATTTTATTAAGGTCTATCATCTTTCTGAGAGATTATTGGTTGTTAGTATTTTCGGGTTGGGGCTGCTCGACGGGCTGAGCCTGAACGGCGGGAGTTGCCGGTACGGGAGCGGCGTTCTGAAGCATCTTGGCACGCTCAACCATCGGACCGAAGTTCTGCACGAAGCTCGACAAGGTCGCGGTCGACTCATTGGCCTTGGCGTATTCGCCGGCATACTGTGCCAGGTTGTTGATGATGGCCTGAGCCTGCGGCATGTACTCGGCGATGGTGGTCGCGAAGAACTTCTGCTGTGCTTCTGCGGTATTGAAGTCGGGCTGCTGCTGGAAGTCGTTGAAAGCGGCTTCGATCTGGGGCAGGAGCTCGTCGGCCTGGGCATTGAAGTAGTTGCTCCAGTATTCGCCGTATTGGGCCTTCAGCTCAGGATTGGTAGTATAGTAGTTGTTGTGGGCATGCACGGTGAACACAATGGCCTGGGCGATGAACAGAGCCACTACGATCGAGGTCCACCAGCAGGCGATCTTCTTCAGACGGCTGATCCAGATGTTGTTGTCCCAGCCGATGGTGTGGAACATCGACCAGAAGCCGTGGGTCATGTGGAACCACAGGGCCACGAAGCCGATAATGTAAACGATCGGAGTCCATACCTCGGCGAATGCCATCTGAATGAACAGGGTACCCATTGCCGGCGGGCACGGTGTGCCTTCAAGCTGCGGCAGCACGGCCAGATCGGCGTCGCGCAGCTCCATCCACTGCATCTTTGCCCAGAACTGGATCAGGTGCACAGCCAGGAAAGCGAGCACCACGATGCCGAGCACGAGCATGTTCTTCGACGACCACTCGACCTGCGGCTGGCGGGCGTTGACTGCATAGCGGTCATTGCCGCGGGCGGCACGATTCTGGATCGTGAGCCAGAGGGCATAAATGATGTGGATGATGAACAGCAGGGCGAGACCGGCCGACGCAATCAGCGCGTACCAGTTGGCACCCAGGAACTCGCAGACCTGATTGTAGGCCGTAGGCCAGATCAAGGCTACCGCATTCATCAGCACGTGAAAAGTTACGAATAGGACGAGAGCGATGCCGGTGACGGCCATCACGAATTTACGTCCTATAGATGAGCTTGTTAACCACATAGGATGATTGTTTTAGTTATTATTGGATTGTTTTGGTTGACATTGCAGCTGCCCGTGCGGGCATATTTCACTGCAAATTTAACACAATTTGGACAAGCGGCCAACAATTAAAGAAAAAATTCGTTAAAGAACCTGCAAAATTTTCATGCAACGCACGACGAGCACTCCGTCATCTCGCCCAATAAGTAAAGTCGCCCGGGCTGCGGGCGCGGGCGACTGCTGTTTACCTATTTTAATACCAATCTTTTATGAATCAATCCTATTATTATACCTTGAATTCT
>CAJJQT010000290.1 GCA_905193995.1 uncultured Porphyromonadaceae bacterium
CCTGCGCGGCCACAGCCGTCCCCGCCAGCATCATTGCAAAAATCAATCCTTTCATATCTCATTCATTTCAACCCGCAAAGATACAAAAAATCCCCGACCCCGCCAACACGGCGTCTTACCCTTCTCATCATAAAATAGCGATGGTCAGGGCGGGGGAGGGGCGGCGGAGCGGGATTTGCGCTTGACGTAGTCGGTGAGGTAGACGGTGAAGAGGGGGAAGATGATCATGCCGGCGATCGGAAGGACGACAGCCACGATGCGGCCGGCAACGGTCATGGGGTTGACGTAGCAGCCGACGGTGCCCATGTTCATGAAGGCCCACCACAAGGCCGTCCAGTAGGTGTCGACCTGCGGATTGACGACGTGCTCGCACTGGTAGAAGATCAGCGAACAGAAGTAAACGACCATCATCAGCATCACGAGGTACGACATGAAGAACGATGTGATGGCGTTCGAGGAGAAGTAGCCGAATACGATCGACAGGGCCAGGGCGCCGCGGGCAAGGGGAATGAACCGCACGAAGTAGAGGGCATCGGGCGTCAGATGTATGTCAGTGAGGGAGATGAGGTTGAGGTATGGAATCGAGAGCAGCAGAAATAGCAGGCGCGAGCGGATATAGCGCCACTTGCGTGGAGCGAAATACATCTCGACGAAGAAATCGACGATAAACACCACGCAGACCCATAGCTGGAAGGTCATGTAATTGCTATTCTGAAGGAAATCGACTTCCTCGAACGTGTCGAGCGAAATATACACGATCAGCAGCACCGAGAGCACGAGCACGACGGTGTGCATGGTCCACAGCACAATCGGGCCGACTTTGCTGTGTCGGCCCGGGCTGGTGGCTGTCTTTGGTACGTCTGATGGCATTGTGATGAATTTTGCGACGCATTGCGCGCCTGTATCGAATTATTTTACTTAAAACAAGGATGCGGTTAAAATTGTTTTTCGTAACTTAGCACCTGCGATGAAACAGACGGCATTTCCCGACTATGCGACACTGCGGCGGCGCTACGAAGCATATCTGCTGCTCGAGCGCGGCTTGAGCGAGAACACCCGCGAGGCTTATCTGGCCGACGCCGACCGGCTGCAGGATTTCCTGCGCGGGCGCGGCGTCGACTTCGACCGCGCCGACGTGCAGACGCTCTCCGACTTCGTGGCGTCGCTTGCCGACCTGGGCATAGCGCCGCGCTCGATAGCCCGGACGGTATCCGGCATCAAATCGGTGTTCCGCTATCTGCGCCTCGAGCGCGAGATCGACGCCAATCCGGCCCTGTTGCTCGACACGCCGCGCATCGGACGGCATCTGCCGACGGTGCTGTCGGTTGGCGAGATCGACAGCATGATCGCGGCTATCGATCCTGAGTCGCCGACGGCGCTGCGCAACCATGCCATCATCGAGACTCTCTACGGCTGCGGGCTGCGCGTGAGCGAGCTCTGCGACATGCGCCTGAGCCGTATCGACTTCACCCGGGGCATGGCGCTCATCGAGGGCAAGGGCAGCAAGGAGCGCATCGTACCTATGTCGGACAGATCGCTGGAGCTGATCCGCCGCTACGTGTCCACCGACCGCGCCTCCCTGCGCATCGACCGCGGCGAAGAGGACATCGTCTTCCTCAACGTCCGCGGCCACCGGCTCACGCGCCAGATGGTTTTCACCGTGCTGCGGCAACTGGCAGCCCTGTCCGGTATCCGCACCGTCATATCGCCACACACGCTGCGCCACTCGTTCGCCACCCACCTGCTCGAGGGTGGCGCCAACCTGCGCGCCATCCAGCAGATGCTCGGCCACGAGAGCATCTCGACCACCGAAATCTACCTGCATATGGACAACTCGCACCTGCGCGACGAAATTCTGCGTCACCATCCGCGCAACCGACGCCACACAACCGACTGAACATCCTATGTATCAGACCTTAGAATGCCTTGCCCTGCGCACCGTCCGGTACGACGACCGACGGTCGATCGTCGCCGCCTGGAGCCGCCAGGTCGGGCGCCTCTCGCTCGCGGTGCCCGACGGATCGGGCCGCGAGGCGCGACGACGACGAGCCCTGATGATGCCGCTGAGCCTCTTTGCAGGCGAGGCCGACATACGCCCCGGGCGCGACATCCACGCCATACGCGACGTGCGGCCGCTCGCCGTCGCGGCCGACACCGCCTCCGACCCGGCCAAATCGGTCGTAGCCCTCTTCCTGGCCGAGGCACTCGAGCGCCTGCTGCGTATCCCGGCGGCAGACGAGGCGCTCACTGCCTTCATCTTCGACGCCGTCGGACGTCTCAACCGCCTCGGCAGTGCGGCCGCCGTGGCCAATTTTCCGATAATCTTCCTGAGCCGGCTCGCCGCCTATCTGGGCATCGCACCCGACCCCACGCAGTGGCGCCCCGGATCGTGGCTCGACCTTGTGGAAGGCATCTACCGCTCTACGCCACCAATGTCGGGGCCGTATCTCGATCCGGCGCAGAGCGCCGTAGCGGCCATGGTCGGGCGCCTCGGCTTCGACAGCGGCCGCCGTATGCGCCTGCCGCGCCCCCTCCGGCGCGAGATCCTCGACCGCATCCTCGAATACTACACCCTGCACTACA
>CAJJQT010000291.1 GCA_905193995.1 uncultured Porphyromonadaceae bacterium
CTGCCCCAGCCGGTATTCGATCCACCGGAAGTCGCGCTCGCATATTGCCATCTGCTCTTTGTCGAGATGCATCACAGGGTTCAGAAACAGCGCCATCTGTCCGCGCATGCCGTAGTTGGTCTGAGGAGTGCACAGCTCTACGAACGGCGAAGATACATACAGGCACCGCACCCTGAAATCGTCCGACTGCGCCACGTCCGACATCAGCTTCCCCTTCCTTACGATCATCAGATCGCCCTCACGCAGTTCGAACGCGCGGCCGTTGAACGTGAACGTGCAGCTTCCGCCCAGGCACAGGGCGTGAGCCAGATAGTCGTGATATGCGTATGTCCCTATTCCCGTGATCGAATCGGACAGCATGATTTCATTCTTGTTTTCCATCGCGCAAATTTATACATTTCCGCGCACACATCTTCCACCGTCCCCTTACCCATATTACCGCAATATTTACCAATCTTCCCGATGCGCATATTTTTTTAATTTTTTCAACAACTGTATGTGACTTTTTTATGTGTTTTTATGAAAAAATATTCGTTTTTTTTGACGGTTGATTGAAATTTCATAACTTTGTGTTCTGAAATCATGCCGTACAACATCAAAATTACGCACCTCCGGACATGGGAATGATTAAATCCGCTATCGAAAAAGTGATCAACGACGATATGGCCGAGATATGGTCGATACTCGGCCAGGATGAGAAGCGCCTGATCGTCGAGAACTTCAGCATACAGACGTTCAAGAAAAATCAGTTCATCTACGCCGAGGGCGACGACCCCGAGTTCCTGTGGTGCCTGCTCAAGGGTAAGGTCAAGAAGTTCAAGGAAGGCGTCGGAGGCCGCGTGCAGATACTCCGCCTCATACGGCCCGTACAATACTTCGGCTACCGTGCCTACTTTGCCAGCGAACCCTACGTTTCCAGCGCCGCCGCCTTCGAGCCGTCGACCCTCGGAGCCCTGCCGCTGACGCTCGTGCGCCGTATGATCGATTCCAACCGCGAGCTGGCATGGTTCTTCATCCGCGAGCTCTCGCGCAACCTCGGCGGATCCGACACCCGCATCGTCAACCTGACACAAAAGCATATCCGCGGACGCCTCGCCGAGGCGCTGATGGTCCTGCGCGAGAACTACGGTTACGAGGACGACGAATCGACGCTGAAGATTTACATGGCCCGCGAGGACCTCGCCAATCTCTCAAACATGACCACCGCCAACGCCATCCGCACTCTATCCACTTTCGTGGCGGAGAAGCTCATCGCCGTCGACGGACGCCGCATCCGCATCATCAACGAGGCGCAGCTGCGCAAGATCAGCAAGTTCGGCTGACGCCCGGTAGGTCTGTTAGGGGTAGGCGGCGGAGCTTGCCGGTGGCGGTGCGCGGTAGCGCGGGCACGGCGGCTATGACGGCCGGACGCCAGCCGCGCGGCAAGTCGAGCGCCGCGATCTCGTCGGCGATCCGTCCGCTCTCGGCTTTGGAGCCCTCGATAACGAGGGCCACACACTCGCCCCATTTCGCCGACGGATGCCCCACGACGTAGAACGGCCGCCCGATAAAGGGCCCAATGTGCCGCTCGATCTCCTCTGGATGGAGCTTGATGCCGCCGCTGTTGATGACATTGTCGGCCCGGCCGCGCCACACAAACGATTCCGGGCCTGTGAGGTCTACGACGTCGTTGGTGGTGAGTGTACGCCACGAGAAGCGGTCGGAATATATGACCAGGCAGCCGCGGCCGTCGGTCGAGAACCGGATTCCGGGCATGGCGCGGTAGGCCGCTTCGGTCGAGCCGATGCAACGCAGGGCCACATGACTGCACGTCTCGGTCATGCCGTAGCCGATATAGGCCTGTATGCCCGACACGGCTATCTGCCGCTCGAGCTCCGGACTGAGCGGCGCGCCTCCGACCAGCAGATTGGCTACATTGACGGCCGAAGCCCGGTCGGCCAGGAGCGACGGCACCTGGCTGGGCACGACGCTGAGCAGATCGACGGGGCTGTCGACGCCCAGCTTGTTCGACACAGGGAACTGCCGCAGGCGGCAGCCGGCGACGATTGAGCGCACCACCATCATCTTGCCGGCAATGTATCCAACTGACAGCGGCAGGCCTAGCACTGAGTCGGGGACGATGCCGAAGAAACTGTTGGTGGCGCGGGCCGAAGCCTCCATGTCCGCCGCCGTCTCGCCCGGCAGACCGAGGATCAGATGCACGATGATCTCGATGCCGATGGCGTGCAGATCCCGCACGGCTTCGTCGAACACGGACAGCGGATAGCCGCGCCGGATGCGCGCGGCAGTCGCTTCATGGATGGTTTGCAGCCCCAGCTCCACCCAGACGGGCTTGACCGCGCGCAGCCGCGCCAGCATCGCGAGGCTGTCCGGGCCGAGGCAGTCCGGCCGCGTTGCGACCGAGAGGGCGACAACGTCCTCCGGCTCCATTGCCGCGCGGAACAGCGGCTCCAGCCGGGAGACGGGGCCGTAGGTGTTCGTGTTCTCCTGAAAATAGGCGATGTACCGGGCGTTTCGCCCCTTTTCGCCGAGAATGAATTTCGCCTGCTCCAGCTGTTCCGGAATGGGGGCAAGGC
>CAJJQT010000292.1 GCA_905193995.1 uncultured Porphyromonadaceae bacterium
AAGGTTTCCTTGGTGCGCGACATCGAGTTATAGATACACAGATTGTTGGTAAGCATGCGGCGGAAGATTTTTAAGTGTATTTCAGAAAACCGCAGGGGCGGCCGGTGACCGCCCCTGCAGGATTGACAATGTTTTTAAGCCTGGAAGGGATTGGGAATGTCGGTCTGGCCGCCCTTGGGAGCTTTGCGGGTGATCTCGCCGAAGGTCTGCTCGTACTTGGCGACGTTGTCGCGCAGAGCGAACAGGAGGTTCTTGGCGTTCTCGGGAGTCATGATGATGCGGCTGAGCACCTTGGCCTGGGGCATGTTGGGAGCCACCGACACGAAGTCGACATAGAATTCCTGAGCGGAGTGCGAGATTACGGCGAGATTGCTGTAAAGACCGGTTGCCACTTCGGGCGACAGTTCTATCTTGAGTTCTTTTTTGTTGTCCATGTTCTGTATTTGGTTTTTTATGATATTGACATCGCAAAGGTACGAAAAGTTTGCGACACGTCAAAGTACTTATTCAGTGGGGTCGGGTGTAATGTGGGCCTTGCGCTCGAAGAGCAGTTCCTTATCCACGCCGTTGACCTTGAAGTGGATGTTGATGCCCTCGCAGGTGGGCAGGTTCCAGACGTCGGCGATGTCGATCGAAGCGAAGAACGTGCGCATGGTGCCGCCGGTGTTGTCGGTCTCGAAACCTACGTATACCTGCGGAACCTTGTCGGTGATGGTGTTCTCGTCGACGTACAGGCCGAATTTCTTGGGCTGGATCTGAATGGGGCCGGTGGCCTGGAAGTTGATGTAGGTGCCTTCGCGCTGGATGAGGTCCATGGTGACGTCGGTGGAGGTGAGATCCTTGATGGCCTCGGGAGTGGCCTTCTCGACCTTGCCGTTGATAATCTTCATGATCGACATCAGGTTGATGGGGCCGCTCTGGAAGCGTTCGCCCGACTGGTTGGTGTAGCCGATGATATATCGCTGCCCCAGGGGGTAGTCCTTTTCGGCCAGGACGACGGTCGAAGTGAAGGTGACGGGTGTCTCGTCGAGATTGGGTCGGGTAGTGAATACGGATCCGTTGTCGCTGCTCGATGTATAGGTCACGAAGGCCATGAACATTTCCTGATAGTCGTTTTTGCTGTCGTTGCACGAAGCGGCGCCGAGGCCGAGGACGACGGCAAATAGTGCCAGTGCAAGTTGATTGAGTTTCTTCATTGCTTTTTTGTTCGTTAAGTATGTTTAAATGTGCGGTTTATTTGATGTGTGCGGCTCAGATGGCTGAGACTTCCGCGCGGGGGGTGTCGGCGACTATGCGTCCGTCGGCCATTGTGACTATTATGTCGGAGTCGGCTGCCAGATGCTCGTCGTGTGTGACGATGAGGAATGTTGCGCCCATCTCGTCGCGGAGGTCGAAGAAGAGCCGGTGCAACTCGCGGCGGTTGCGCGAGTCGAGGCTGCCCGAAGGCTCGTCGGCGAGGATGACGGATGGCCGGTTGACGAGCGCGCGGGCCACGGCTCCGCGCTGGCACTCGCCGCCCGAGAGCTCGGCGGGCCGGTGGTCGCATCGGCTGCCGAGGCCAAGATGGTCCAGGAGGCTGCGGGCGCGGTCCATGGCCTCGGCGCGCGGTGTGCCGGCGATCAGGGCCGGCATGGCTACGTTTTCCTGGAGGGTGAATTCGGGCAGGAGCCGGTGCTGCTGGAAGACGAATCCGACGGTCGAGCAGCGGAAACGCGACAGGGCGCGGTCCGACATATCCTGTACGTCGGTTCCGTCGTAGCGCACGGTGCCGGAGTCGGGGCGTATGAGCGTGCCGATGATCTGGAGCAGGGTCGTCTTGCCGGCGCCGCTTGGCCCGACGATCGATGTGACCGCGGCCGAGCGCACCTGCAGGTCGATGCCCCGGAGCACCTCCAGAGAGCCGTAGCGCTTGGTTATGTCGTGGATTTCTATCACTTTTTTACCGTTTGGAGCGTAAAATTACGCCCTTCGCGGCGCATGGCAAAATATTTTTCACATATTTAACAAATATTCCGCTTTATATGATAACATAGCGCCGCCCGGCGCGGAGGGGATCCGGGCCGGGCGGCTTTATGTCAGGTATTGTTTAGCCGGGCTGAGCTATCAGAGCTGGGGGCCTGCTGCCACGAGAGCCTTGCCTGCGGCATTGTTCTCGTACTTCTTGAAGTTCTTGATGAAGCGGGCGGCGAGGTCTTCGGCCTTCTTGTACCATTCCTGAGGATCGGCGTAGGTGTCGCGCGGATCGAGGATCTTGGGATCAACGCCGGGCAGCTCGGTCGGGATCTCGAAGTCGAAGATCGGGAGCTTCTTGGTGGGAGCCTTGAGGATGGCGCCGTCGAGGATAGCGTCGATGATGCCGCGGGTGTCGCGGATCGAGATGCGCTTGCCTGTGCCGTTCCAGCCGGTGTTCACCAGATATGCCTTGGCGCCGCTCTGGTCCATACGCTTGACGAGCTCTTCGGCGTACTTGGTCGGGTGGAGTTCGAGGAATGCCTGGCCGAAGCAAGCCGAGAAAGTCGGGGTGGGTTCGGTGATGCCGCGTTCGGTGCCGGCGAGCTTGGCGGTGAAGCCCGA
>CAJJQT010000293.1 GCA_905193995.1 uncultured Porphyromonadaceae bacterium
CGTCCGGTCGTACTGGTCGACGCCGAAGCTCAGGTCCACTCCCTTGATCGTCCGCGCGGCCCACGAATTGAGCTGCGAGGTCAGGAACGAGTATAGCGCGTTGCCCGACAGGTTGGCGTTGCCGGTCGTTCCCGGGCCCGTGTACACATTGTAGAGCAGCATGTTCATTGCCTGGTTGGCGCGCTGCTGAGGGCTCATCGAACGCAGTTCGTTGGCCACCGTCACGTCGTCGTCGGTCGATAGGTCGAACACCACGTTCATGTCGTTCAGCGTACCCGTCACCGCAAGCGACACGTCGAAGTTCACCAGTCGCGAGTTCTGACCCGACTGTGTCACGTTGGCCTTGATCACGTCCACGGCATGGATGTTGAGCGTCGGGTTGAGTATGTCGCCGTTGAAGGCCACATACGATCCTTCCTGGAAGTTGAACAGTTTCTCGCTCATGAACGGCGGCGTGTACCGCGCGAATCCGCTGTTGATGTTGATCCGCCCCGTCAGGCGCGGGTCGCTGAATGGCAGCATCGTCATGTTCACGGTCCCTTCCGGCATCAGACGCACCTTGTTGTGGCCGTCCGATGACAGATCCACGCTCACCGTCGAGCCGTTTTCGACTGTCAGCGACGCCTGCATCAGCATGGCCAGCGCGCCGTCGGTGATCGAGTCGGCGGCAGCCATGGCTGCCGTGTCGGCGAAGTTGACGAACTTCACCAGATCGGCCGTAGACCTGCTCTGGATCGCCGCTTCCGCACCCGGCATCACATAGGTGATGTTCGTGCCGGGCAGTACGCTCAGGGCGGCTTTCACGCGCATGAATTTCATGTTGCCGCTCACCGAGGCGTCGAGGTCTATCAGGCCGCGGCCGTAGACCGAGGCGCCCCGCGTGGCTTTCTTAGTGTCGCAGATCAGGAAATTGTCGGCCGTCAGGTTCAGCTCGACCGCAGGCGATGTCACTTCGTGCAGGTCGACCGTGCCGTTGAGCGCCAGAGGATTGCCGTTCACGCCACTGATGGCGAAGTCCTTGAACGTGACCATATTTTCGATCACGGGGATGTCAACCCCGCTGATCGGATAGGTCGTTCCGGTCATTATCATCTTCACCTCGGCCGAATCGAAGCGCAGCCAGCCGTCGAGGCCGAGCTTGCCTGCCGAGCCGGTGACGTCCATGCTCCCGTTGAGCGTACCGCTCAGTTTAGCCACCCCGGCAGGCAGGAAGGGGTTCACGGCAGTCAGCGGGAAGTGTATCATCGAGAAGTCGAGCGCCAGCGGCGAGCCGGCCGTGGAGTCGTTCAGGGCTCCGGCCAGCGTGATGGTGCGCACGCTGTCGATCGACACATCGGCCCGCGCGCGGATGCGTCCTCCCAGGTCGGTGCTTACTTTCAGGTCGGCGCCGATCGTGCCCACGCGCTGCCTGTCGTACATGAAATCGGTCAGCGACACGGTGCCCGCGCCGTTGATGTCCTTTCCTTCGGCCGACACTTTCAGGTTGGCGCTCAGCAGGCCGTCCATCGGCGGTGCGAAAGGATTCAGCTTGATCCAGTCGGCGATTTTGATGTCCGATATGTCCACCACGAGTTCTTCCTGGTGGTCGTCCTGGCCCTCGATGTGGTTGGTATATATGGCCAGCGACGATCCGGCGCCGTGCATGTGCAGATTGGCGTCGATGTGCTTGTGCGCGAACGACCATTTTATGTAGTTGTCCTCGTTGACGGTCCACGGCTGGTAAGCGATCGTAGGGTCGGTCGGATCGACAGACAGCACCAGCGTCGAGTCATTCAGGCGCACGTCGAGCCCGACGTCGTAGCCCGTCTTTCCGGCTATGTTCTGCTGTGTCACGGTCATGCCCAGGCGGTTGTCGGCCATGTAGCCGTCAAGCCGCACGTGCGCCCATTCGTCGAACGTGCCGGGCCGGTTGTCGACCTTGGCCGCGAGTACCATACGCGGGCCATACTGCGCTATGTCAAGCCCGATCGTGTCGAGTCGCATCGTCTCGGTCTTGAATTCGAGCACTCTGGCGTTGAACGACAGCGACGAATCGTTGGCCGCCGTCATCGACATGGAGCTGAAGCCCGTTTTTGTCTCGCCCATGATGTCGGTGATGAAGTTGTTCGGGCCGGCGTTCACGTCGAGCACGAACGGCGGCAGTGTCCGCTGCAGGCGTTCTATGTCGACCGTGCGCCGGGCTATCTCATCATCGATCACGGGTGTAAGCCGCGCCATCCGGGCCATTATCGTGTCAATCGGTGCGTCGGAGCTGAGGAAGGCGTAGAGGTCGCGGTTGTGTACCGACAGGTTTGTGGTCGAGTCGTCGGCGTTGAGCCGCGCCGTGATGTTGTTCAGGTCTATGTGGCCAATAGAGTCGGTGTACGTAAGGTCGTGTACCACAAGCCGGGCGGCAATGACGCCCTCGCGCGGAGTCACGCTTGCTTCGGCCGAGAGGTGGCCGTCGACCGTAGTCTGTGTCGGCGACAGCCCCAGCGCTTTCAGATCGGCGTGTACACCGCTCAGGTCGGCCTCCCAGGCGTACGTCGCCCCGTCAAGATTGCCCGTAGCGGTCAGGCCGAACA
>CAJJQT010000294.1 GCA_905193995.1 uncultured Porphyromonadaceae bacterium
GCATGATTTTCGAGGATGGCCCCGAGCCGATCATTATGGCTCCCTTGAAAGACTACCTCTTTACGCCGGTCGTGAAGTCAGTCGTAATAAACCGTCAGTTTGAGGACTACACTGACAACAAGTATCCGTTCCGCGAACTGACGAACCTCGAATCTGTAACTGTCGGAGGATCGTTCCTGTCGATACCTGACTATTTCTTCTACGGTAACGGCAAACTGAAGTCAGTGACCTTCACCAATATGCCTACCCACATCGGATCGTTTGCATTCGGCAATACCGGTCTGGAAGAAATGACACTTCCCGAGAGTGTAACCGTCGTTTCGCCTTCGCTCTTTAACGGCTCCGCACAGCTGCACAAGGTGGCTCTCGGCAACGCCGTGACCGAAATCGGCGACGATGCGTTCGGCATGACAGCCCTGCAGGAAATCAATTTTCCGCCGACACTGACTACCATTGGCAACAACGCATTCTTCGAGGCAGAGTTGAGCGGAAAGCTGGAATTTCCGGCCTCTCTCGAATATATCGGGTCGGAAGCTTTTTCGTCGAATCCCGGCCTTACGGAGGTTGTCATTCCAGCCGGAGTAAACCATATAGGCCCCGGCGCATTCATGGGATACAGTTCCATATCACGTTTCAGTGTCGATCCCGCCAATAAAGTCTACGCATCGGCTTCCGACGGTTCATACATATCTTCGAAGGACGGCAAAACCCTTGTGGAATATGCCTGCGCCCATCCGGCGACGTCGCTGAGGGGCGATTTCACGTCCGTCGAGCCGTATGCGCTCTATGCGGCAGAGAATCTCGCCACGGTTGACCTCCCCCGGTGTACCTACTGGGGCTCGTATTCGCTGGCGCGGTCGGGAATCACCCGCCTGACAATCGGTAAGACCGGAGGCTCCAATGTGGCTGCCGCATGCCCCAGGCTGGCAGAGCTGACGATAACGGATCCGGAAGTGCCGGTAGCCATTGCAAATTACTGTCTAAATCTGACCAAAGTAAATCTGCCGGAGAATGTCACCGTGATAGGTCGGGATGCCTTTCGGGGCTGTACGAAACTTGAATCGCTTGATCTTGGCAACAGCCTTGCGATGCTCGAGTACAGATGCCTGGCCGGAACGGGCCTGAAGCATCTGACCGTGCGGGCCTACAACCCGCCACCGGTCGAGGAAAGCGTATTCGCCGGTACTGAAAGCCTGACCGTGACTGTGCCCGCATCGCGTGTTGAAGCGTACAAGCAGGCCGAGGGCTGGAAAGATCTCAATATTGTCGGCGATGCCGGTCTCGAGCCCGGCGATCCCTGCAACATGCCCGACGGCCTTTACTTCGCGGGCGACGACGGCAATCTGCACTGTGTCTATGCCGACGGCCAGACAGACGAGTATGACCTGGGCTTACAGCACACATTCCAGCTCGTCCGCTTCGGCGGCCGTATCTACGGAGCTTGCGCGGGCGAAAGATTCGGCTACTTTCCCGGTTGGGAAACCGGAGGCGACGGACAGCTGTTTTATGTCACCACCTCGGGCGGACACCTCGTCAAGCGAACCCTTTTCGACAATAAAGAGAACCATGAGGATTTTGATCCGCACGGACTGTGTGTGTACGGATCTGACCTGTATGTCTACAACCGCTCACGCAGTATCCGGAAGATCACATACGACCGCGTCACCGTGCCGCAGGATTATCCCTCGTGGATGGAATACGAATGGATGCCGAATTATAATATGGGAATTTCCTATGGCACGGTAATGGCAGGGCTTGTCATTACACCCGACATGGTGACAGACGACAGCACGTCGCCCCGCTATTGGCTCGGTATAAAAATGAATGGCGATGGGCTGATTTCGTTTACCGAGAAGAATATCGGCACAAGTGACAGAGACCAGGGTGTCAAGGATGGCCTGCTGACCTATCTTGACGGGCAAGAGCGATTCGCGCATAGTACTTTTAATATCGACACTAAATACAGCTATGTGTATATGTATGTTGAACATCCAGGTGTATATAATCAATTTGATTACCCATGTGGCCTGTATCGTTTCAAGCTAGAAGACTTGTTGAATAGAAGTGAATATGTACGAGAACGTGAATTCGGTAATCTCAACCCCGAGATGATTGACGGCTCTCCGGTAAAATTCGAACGCATGGAATCGGAAGAACGCGCCGGAATCACTCAGCTTGCAATCGACGAGAAAGGGGAGTACATGTACTGGTGCTACCGGGCGCCCACCCCCGAGGAATATGCATCCTCCTCGCTCAACTGGGCCGAAGAATTAGACCCGGAGAATCCGCTCCACCGCAGCGGCATCAAGCGCATAAAGCTCGGTGTGGAGAAGCCGGTTGTAGAGATTGTATACCCAGGAGTGACCGGCTATGGTATCGTCCCTGTGAACTATGAAGGCTCGAAGAAGCCCGGGGGAGGTGTTAACGACGCTGTGACTCCGGGTAATACGTGCATCATGGTTCTTACAGACCGAAGCATTACGGCCCTTGAAGATGCATGTGTAACTGTCTATGCTCTTGATGGCTCCGTGATAGCTTA
>CAJJQT010000295.1 GCA_905193995.1 uncultured Porphyromonadaceae bacterium
AGATTGACCGGCGCTTCCGGCGCGGCTTCCTTGAGCGCCTGCATGCCGGCTTCAAACTGACCAGGATCGTCGTTGACGCCGGCAACGATCAGGCAGGTGACTTCGTAATACACGCCGCTCTTGGCGAGGATGGCGATATTTTCGAGGACGTTTTCATAATCTCCGTGGAGATACTCTCTGTAGGTGTCGGCATCGAAGGCTTTGAAATCGATGTTGACCATGTCCATGGTCAGCACGCCTTCCTTGTATATGCCGGTGATGATACGGGCGTTGGCGTAGTAGCTGTCCCAATAGTAGCTGCGGGGATACATGAAGTACGGGTAATAGCCGTTGAAATACGGGCCGGGGTAGGGAGTATATCCGGGCGGCAGGGCCGGTTCGGTCTCGATCTCGCGGTGTACGGTCAGGCCTATATTGATCAGCAGAGGCGAGTTGGCATCTTCCGTATATCCGCGGATGATCATCTGTTCGCGGATGGCCGAGGCGATGTTGTAGTAAGTGACGAGCTGCATCCCCGGCGGCAACTGGCCGTCGGCGGGCGATACGATGCGGAAAGTCTTGTACTGTTGCAGGTTGGCGTCGTTGTACGTCTCGCTGTTGACGAGCGTGAACGGGCTGCAGGCCGAGGTGAGTAGAGCCGCTATGACGGCAGTCAGTAATAGAATTTTTTTCATATCCGGGTGAGTTCTTTTTGTTTATATTAACAACACGCAGGTCCGACAAAAGGTTTATTTAACTAAAAATAACCGCTGCCGGCGGAGTCTCTGCGAAATAATGCATATCTTTGCACTTTAATCTCATCCTCGTAAAAATATTTTAAACCTCATCCTCGAAAACAAGAAATGGAAGACATCAGAGACTATTTTATAAGCCTGCTTGAGGAGCATAAGAGCCTCGACATCGCCGAATCGGAGTTCAAGCGCGCTATCGCCGAGGACGACGAACTGCGGCAGCAGTACCGCGACTGGTGCCATGAGGTAGGAAGCAGCGAGAAGAACGGCTTCGCGGATTTCTGTCACGAATACATGGCCGAAAACGATGAAGTGTGGGAATCGCTGAGCGACTATGACGAAGACGAATAACCTGGCGCCAGTACGCCTGCCGGCCGAATGGGAGCCGGCGCAGGGCGTACTGCTCGCGTGGCCCCACGCCGCGACCGACTGGGCCTATATGCTCCCCGAGGTCGAGAACTGCTACGACGCACTTGTAAGGGCTGTCGCCCGACATGCCGTGGCGGTGGTCGTCGCGCCCGACACGTCGGAGCTGCGCCGCCGCTTCGCCGACATAGATCCGTCGCGTCTGATATTAGCCGACGTGCCTACTGACGATACCTGGACCCGCGACTACGGCCCCATATCCACCCTTGACAGCGCAGGGATGCCGGTAATCAACGACTACCGCTTCAACGCCTGGGGCGGTAAGTTCGGCTCGGACAGCGACAACGCCGCCACGCGGCGCCTTTACGACCGGGGGCTGCTGCGCGGCACATACCGCGACTGCCTCGACTTCGTGCTCGAAGGCGGCGGTATCGAGACCGACGGCCGCGGCACGCTTCTGACCACTGATTCGGTCATGCTGACGGCTACGCGCAACGGAGCCACGCGCGCTGACGTAGAGCGGCGTCTGGGCCGCGATCTGGGCGTGAGCCACTTTCTGTGGCTCGACAGCGGCCGGCTCGAGGGCGACGATACCGACGGCCACATCGACACCCTGGCCAGGCTCGCGCCGGGCGACACGATCATCTACACGGCAGCCCGTGCGGCCGACGAGTCCGATGCCCAGTCGGCCTCCCTCGAAGCGATGCTCGGATGCCTGCGCGGCTTCCGGACTCCTGACGGACAACCCTACAATCTGGTTGAGCTGCCGCTGCCTGATCCGATCTACGATGAGGACGGCGAGCGCTTGCCGGCAACCTACGCCAACTATCTCGTGCTGAACGATGCCGTGCTGCTTCCCGTATACGGACAGCTGCGCAAGGATCTCCTGGCCGAGATGACTCTGAAAATCGTATTCCCCGATCATGAAATCGAGCGTGTGGACTGCCGTGCGCTGATACGTCAGCACGGGTCGCTGCACTGCTCCACGATGCAATTACTCCCCGACACTTTACCGATATGAAAAAAATCAAAACAGGCATAATACAGCAGCACAATACGGCGGATATCGCCGACAACCGCCGCCGGCTGGCCGAGAAGGCAGCTCAGCTCGCATCGGATGGCGCTCAGCTGATAGTGAACCAGGAACTGCATGACGGCCTCTATTTCTGCCAGACAGAGGACGTTGACACGTTCGATCAGGCCGTATGCCTCGATTCAGAGGCTATGCAGAGTTATTCCGACCTTGCTGCGAGACTGCAGGTTGTGCTTGTGACGTCGGTATTCGAACGGCGCGCCACGGGACTTTATCACAACACGGCCGTCGTCTTCGACCGCGACGGGTCGGTAGCCGGGCGCTACCGCAAGATGCATATCCCTGACGATCCGGCCTATTACGAGAAATTCTATTTCACGCCGGGCGATCTCGGT
>CAJJQT010000296.1 GCA_905193995.1 uncultured Porphyromonadaceae bacterium
CACCTCGGCGTTGATCGGGTCAAATCCCGAGAAGGGCTCGTCGAAAATGAGCAGCCGCGGACGATGGAGAACCGTGACGATGAACTGCACCTTCTGGGCCATGCCCTTGGAGAGTTCCTGCACTTTCTTGTCCCACCACGACGAGATCTCGAGCTTCTCGAACCACTGCTTCAGAGCCGTGCGGGCCTCGTTGCGGCCCATGCCCTTTAGGCGCGCGAAGAACATGGCCTGGTCGCCGACCTTCATCTTCTTGTAGAGACCTCGCTCCTCGGGCAGGTAGCCGATATGCACGAGGTCATCGGCCGTGAGCTGATGACCTTCGAACAGTACGCGGCCCGTGTCGGGCGCCGTGATATGATTGATTATGCGCAGGAGGGTCGTCTTGCCGGCGCCATTCGGTCCGAGCAGACCGTAGACACCGCCCGCCGGCACCTCGAGCGATACGTTGTCGAGCGCAACATGATTCGTGAACGCTTTACCGACATTTTCTACTGTAATTATATTTTCCATATACTCTTTTGACGCGGCGTAGATGCGAAAATCACATCGCCGGCGCATTTTTTTCCTCAAGGCTAAAAAAATTCCGGCTACGAGGGGATTCATAGCCGGAACCGGTGTATCGTGCACTGCCGCGTAAGCGGATCAGTGGATTATGTCGTATTTGCGGAAGACCTTCTCGATCTTCTCCAGAGCTGTGGTGACCTGCTCCTTGGTATGCGTTGCCATCAGAGAGAAGCGGATCAGGGTGTCCTGGGGAGCTACCGCAGGCGAAACGACCGGATTGACGAATATACCCTCTTCGAGCAGATCATGGGTTACATGATATGTCTTATAATCGTCGCGGATGAACAGCGGGATGATCGGGGTCGAGGTCTTGCCGATCTCCACACCCATATTGCGGAAACCTTCGAGAGCGTAGTTGGTGAGCTCCCAGAGGTGGTCCTGACGCCAGGTTTCTTCCTCGAGCAGATCGATGGCCTTCAAGGCGGCAGCTGTGGAGGCGGGTGTAATGCTTGCCGTGAAGATGTACGACCGCGAGTGGTGGCGGAGGAAATTGGTGATCTCCTTGTCGCAGGCGATGAAACCGCCCAATGAGGCGAGTGACTTCGAGAATGTGCCCATGATAAGGTCGACATCGTCGGTGAGTCCGAAATGGTTGACTGTGCCGCGGCCGCCCTTGCCGAATACGCCGATGCCGTGGGCCTCGTCGACCATCACGGCTGCATTGTACTGCTTGGCCAGGCGCACGATCTCGGGAACGTTGGCTACGTCGCCTTCCATTGAGAAGACACCGTCGGTGACTATCAGCTTCACCTTGTCGGGCTTGCAGCGCTGGAGCTGCTGTTCAAGCGACTCCATGTCGTTGTGCTTGTATTTGAACTGCTGCGAGAACGACAGGCGGCGCCCCTCGATGATGGAGGCATGATCCTGTTCGTCCCACAGAATATAGTCTTCGCGACCGGTCAGACACGAAACCACACCCAGATTGACCTCGAAGCCGGTCGAGTAGATCATCACATCTTCCTTGCCGATATATTCGGCCAGACGCTCCTCAAGCTTTTTGTGAAGATCAAGCGTGCCGTTGAGGAAGGGGGAGCCGGCGCATCCCGTACCGTATTTCTTGGTGGCCTCGATGGCTGCTTCCTTGATGCGGGGGTCGTTGACCAGACCGGAATAGCAGTTCGAGCCGAACATCAGCACTTTCTTTCCATTGATGATGACTTCAGGATTCTGCTCCGACGAGATAGCCCTGAAATAGGGATATACACCTGCGGCCTTAGCCTCCTGAGGCGCGGTGTATTTAGCAAGTTTAGCTTGTAATAGCTTCATAGCTGGTTGGTTATAGTCTGTTGGTTTAAACTATCTGACTGGAAATGTCACTAAGTCAGGCTGCAAAGTTACAAAATTTATTGGATAATTTGTCCAATCTTAAGCACTTTTTTTCAGCATTTGTGCATTACTGCAAGCAAAATGACAGGCTAAAACGTCACCGGCAAGACAGTTATCGCAGAATCATGAGATTCGGAAAATCGGCGAACGACAGGTCGGAGTAAACCCCGCGGGCGGCCTGCGTGGTCTCGAGCCAGATCTTGTCGCAGCCGCGGCTGCGGGCGCGGCCGACCAAGGCCTCTACTACGGCATGCGCCACGCCGTGCCCCCGCGCCTGGGGCACGGTGAAGATGTTCATCAGATAGCCGTTGCGGCCCGACGGATTGTCGGGCGACGGCATTTCGCGCGAATAACACACGGCGCCGCAGCCGACAGGCTCGCCGTCGATTTCGGCGACGTAGAAGTCGTAGGCACCCGTATGTTCGAGATATTCGGCGTTGGCGGCGATGAGCGACTCCGTGGGCGGGCAGCCGAATACATCGGCCACTACGCGCCGCCGCCATTCGAGTATTTCTGTCAGATCATGCGCCAGACGCAGTGTAGTCATTGCTTCACTTTCCATAATTCATCAATCCGTTAACAATGCTCCTCCGGCTTTGGTTCAAAAGGCA
>CAJJQT010000297.1 GCA_905193995.1 uncultured Porphyromonadaceae bacterium
GAAGCTTATCCCCAAGGAAAGGCTCCGCATTGTTCCCCACGCCACCCTGAGCGTGGAGGGCAAGGAACTTCAGCAAAAGAACAAGTAAGATCGTAATAAGTACAGTATTCCGGCTCCGGTTCATACCGGAACCGGAATACGATTAAAAGTATATGACAGAAAAAACGAACCGGCATTACGGACTGATTGCCATCTGTGTGGCGCTGACCGTAATTATATTCGACCAACTGCTGAAGATTTGGGTTAAGACCACCTTCTACCTCGGCGAAAGCGTCGACATTCTGCCGTTTTTCGAGCTTCGGTTCATCCAGAACAATGGCATGGCTTTCGGAATGGAATTCGGAAGCAAGCTCTTCCTGACACTATTCCGCATAGTCGTAGTGGCACTCCTATGCTGGTATATTTGCAAGCTTGTGAAAAGGCCGCATATTAAACTCGGCTACCTCATCACACTTGTTCTGATCGCTGCCGGAGCGTTCGGCAATATCATCGACTGCGTGTTCTACGGCGAGATATTCACCAATCCCGCGCCTATGGGCGTCGCCCGTTTCGTCCCGTGGGGCGAAGGGTATGCGCCGATGATGCACGGGCTGGTAGTAGACATGCTCTATTTCCCGCTGTTCGAGTTCACCTGGCCCGACTGGCTGCCGCTGGTCGGAGGCACACACTGGTCGTTCTTCGATCCGGTGTTCAACCTCGCGGACTCGGCCATCACAGTCGGAATACTCATGCTGATATTCTTTTATACCAAATATCTGCCTTTCGGCCAGAAGGACGAACTGAAAGATGCTCCGGCTGACGTGAAGACACCTTCGGAGGAGCATACAGATAATAAAGAAGACTGATATGATGCGCCGACTGCCGTTTTCTCTGATTGCTCTTGCCGCCCTGACAGTGGCTTGCAACCGTGTCCCCGACGAGATTATACAGCCCGAGGAGATGGCACAGCTCATGGCCGACATCCGTGTCGCCGACGCTGTGATAAGCGTGAACGGCTACGACTACCGCACGCCGGTGTCGCGGGAGGCGCTCAAGCAGGCCGTATATGAGCGACACGGTGTCACTCAGGCGCAGTTCGATTCCTCGCTCGTATGGTACGGACACAACATAGGGAGGTATCAGGAAGTGACTGACCGCTCGATCGAAATCCTCGAAGACCGGCTGCAAAACGCCGGCAGCGCTGCCACGAAGGCCGCTATGTCCGTCGCAGGTGACTCTGTCGACGTGTGGGACCGCCCGCGGGCCTATATGTTCAACGAAAAGTCGCCATCGAAATTCCTGACTTTCGAGCTTGAGCCCGACCGCAACTGGAACGACGGAGACGTATACACCTGGCATGCCCGCTTCCCCGTATCGCCGGCATCGGCGACATGGACTATAACGGCAGAATACGACGACGGCGCCGTCGAGTGGGTACAATCGACCGTCCAGCCCAATATGCCAGGGCGGCAAGAGATTACATTCTTCACTGACTCCACGCGCCGGGCCACGCACATATCCGGATGGCTCGAACTGCAGACTGCACCCCCTCGCCCGGTCATCGTCGACAGTATAGGTCTTGTACGCCGACGCAGATATGAACCCCTCAACGGACGCCGCACGCAGCGGCGCATGACATTCCGCCAATCAGATGCAGACACTACCAACCGAAGCGTACAGTGAGTCGATCGTTGCCCGGCGCGTCATACACCGCGGCATCGAATACGGACTTTCGCTTGTAGTAGTCCGTGGCACGTCCGTGTCCGTGACACCATTCGAGCGCGAGACTGCTTCGACCACATTCCATTCGGGCACGATCCGCATTCTGCGTCGCGGCGCCTCTGCCAACGACGACTGGCACCGCGACGGCGACTCGCCCATGCTTGTACGCGAATAACCTAAAAATAAAAAGAACAATAACCCATATGCCCATGAAACATACTATAACAAACTTAGCGGTAGCGGCCACGATGCTGGCTGCCGTGCCGTGCTCAGCCCAACAGGACACCATGCAACGTGTGAATCCCTTCCTTCAGGATTATACGACGGTATATCAGATTCCGCCGTTCGATCAGATCCGGTACAGCGACTATCTGCCGGCTCTTCGCTCAGGCATAGAGCAGCATAACGCCGAAATCGACTACATCTGCTTCCTTTCGGAGACCCCGACATTCGAGAATACCATACTTGCGCTCGAGAAGTCGGGCCGCACGCTCGACAAGGTTGTGCTTGTGTTCTCGGCACTCGAGGAGTCTAACTCATCGCCCGAAATGATCGCCATTGCCGAGGAGCTTTATCCGCTCTATTCGCAGCACTCTGACGCCATATCGATGAACAACGCTCTGTTCAAGCGCATCAAATATCTGTACGACAACCGCGAGACACTCGGCCTCGATGTCGACCAAAAGCGCCTGATCGAACAGTATTACAAGGACTTCGTGCGCAACGGCGCCCTGCTGAAGACAGCGCAGAAGAAGGAGCTGACCGAACTCAACACTCAGCTCACATCGCTC
>CAJJQT010000298.1 GCA_905193995.1 uncultured Porphyromonadaceae bacterium
AAGATGCCAGTTTTCGTCCGAGCCGATGTATTTTTCCTTGTTCTTGGGGTCGCGCAGTGATATCTGAGCCTCGAAATTGTCGAACTTGAGAGCCTTGAAGATATAGAAGATGATGTCCATAACTTTGAGGAACTCATCCTTGATCTGCTCGGGAGCGCAGTAGATGTGTGCGTCGTCCTGCGTGAATCCGCGCACTCGGGTCAGACCGTGGAGCTCGCCGCTCTGTTCGTAGCGGTAGACGGTGCCGAACTCGGCAAGGCGCAGGGGCAGGTCGCGGTAGCTGCGGGGCAGCGCGCGGAAGATTTCGCAGTGGTGGGGGCAGTTCATCGGCTTGAGCAGGTATTCCTCGCCCTCCTGCGGGGTGTGGATCGGCTGGAACGAGTCCTTGCCGTATTTGGCGTAGTGGCCCGAGGTCACGTAGAGGCTCTTGTTGCCGATATGCGGGGTGATCACCTGCAGATAGCCGTAGCGCTTCTGAATCTTGCGCAGGAACTGCTCGAGGCGGTCGCGCAGGGCCGCGCCCTTAGGCAGCCACAGCGGCAAGCCGGCGCCGACGTTCTGCGAGAAGGCAAACAGTTCCATCTCCTTGCCGAGCTTTCGGTGGTCGCGCTTCTTGGCTTCCTCCAGCAGGGCCAGGTATTCGTCGAGCATCTTCTTCTTGGGAAAGGTGATGCCGTAGACGCGCACCAGCTGGTCGCGTTTTTCGTCGCCACGCCAATATGCTCCGGCGAGCGAGGTGATCTTCACGGCCTTGATGGGAGCGGTAGTGGGGATATGCGGACCGCGGCAAAGGTCGGTGAAGTTGCCTTGTGTATAGGTGGTGATGAAGCCGTCCTCGAGTTCGGATATAAGCTCACACTTATATGTTTCGTTGCGGTCGCCAAACATCTTCAGGGCATCGGCCTTAGATATGTTGGCGCGGACGATGTCCTCCTTGCGGCGGGCGAGCTCGAGCATCTTTTCCTCGATCTTGGGAAAATCTTCGGCGGTAAGCTGATGTTCTCCGGGATCGATGTCGTAGTAGAAACCGTTCTCGATGGCCGGACCGATGCCGAACTTCACGCCCGGATAGAGTTCCTGAAGCGCTTCGGCCAGCAGATGGGCCGACGAATGCCAGAAGGCATGTTTACCTTCGGGATCGTCCCACTTGAAGAGCTTCAGCGCCGAATCCGATTCGATCGGACGCGTGAGATCCCATTCCTGGTCATTGACACTGGCGGCAAGTACATCTTCAGCAAGACGTGGGCTGATCGAACGGGCGATCTCGAGCGGGGTCACACCCTGCTCGTACTGCTTGACGCTATTATCGGGAAATGTAATGTTTATCATCTCTAATTCGTTAGTTAACAGCCTACTGACCGCAATGATCGGTCAACAGGCCAAAAGTCACGCGCAAAGTTAAGAATTTTATTTGGTTTTTCAATAAATTAATCTTCTAATTTTTGAGCACTTCGCCCATTTCAGGCTCTTTTTTGCCATGATACCATAAAAAGTCCGTCGGAAAATTGGAAAATGAATAAATTTGCTTAAATTTGCGTCAACTTTTTACCGGAACACAAAACTGCCCGATCGCAATTGCTACAATGACTTTAAATAAACAGAAAATCTGGCGCAACGCCAGGGACTATTTCTTCATCACTCTCGGTGTCTCGATCTACGCTTTCGGCTTCGCGTCATTCATTCTCCCCCACGACGTCGTCATCGGCGGTATTGCCGGTCTCAGCACTATTCTGTACTTTACTCTCGGCATTCCGATCGCCGTCGCCAACTACGCCTGCAATCTTATCCTGCTGGCGATAGCCTACAAGATAGTCGGCAAGCAGTTTGTGCTCGGAACGATATTCGGCGCTACGATGATATCGATCATGATGGGTATCGCCATCCCTCTCTGCAAGGGACTGTTCCACCTCGACCCGTTCCTGTCGACCGTCATCGGCGGTATCCTGGCGGGCACCGGCATCGGTATGGCATTCGTCCACAACGGTTCGACCGGTGGCACCGATATCGTGGCCGCCATGGTAGCCAAATATACTAATGTGACCATCGGACGCACGATGATATATGTGGACATGTGCATCATATCGTCGTCGTACTTCCTCTTCCATCATATCGACAATGTTGTCTATGGCTTCATCGTACTGTTCATGAGTTCGTACATGGCCGATCTGATGATCAACTCCAACCGCCAGGCCGTCCAGTTCACCATCTTTTCGAAGCACTGGCGCGAAATAGCCACGGCTGTGAACAATCAGGCGCGCCGCGGCTGCACCGTTATCAACGGCATGGGATGGTACAGCAAACAGGAGGTGAAGATTCTGCTCGTCATGTGCCGCAAGATCGAGTCGGTCAACATCTTCCGCATCATCAAGTCAATCGACAAGGAAGCTTTCATCACCCAGGCCAACGTCAACGGAGTCTACGGTCAGGGATTTGACCAAATGAAAGTCAGGATGAAGATAGCCTCCGAACCGCATCCCGAC
>CAJJQT010000299.1 GCA_905193995.1 uncultured Porphyromonadaceae bacterium
ATGATCGGCCTGGTGGCCGCGTCGGGCGACGCGCTGGAGCAGTGGATCGAGCTGGCGCGGCCCGACTTCGAGGTATATTCGGCCTCGGACACGTCGCTGAAGGAGCTGGCCCGCGGCGACGCGGCCCTGGTGGCCGTGCGCGACGGACGCATACTGTGGAAGAATTCGCTGGCGACCATCGACCCGGCCATCGTGAAGGCGGCCTCGCCGCTGGACGCCGTGACCGTGTACGACGACGGCCGCGTGGCCACGTGGCTGACGCTGAGCGCGCTGATATGCCTGGCGTTTCTGACGGCAATCGACTATATGACTCGCGGACGGACGACGCGCCGACGCGCCGGCAATAAAACGGAAGAAAAATGACCGACAGCAAAGCCACATCGCAGCTGACCTTAGGCACTAACCCCATCGGACGACTGCTGCTGCAGTATTCGGTGCCGGCCATCATAGCGGCCGTGGCGACGTCGCTCTACAACATCGTCGACAGCATATTCATCGGCCGCGGCGTAGGGCCGATGGCCATTTCGGGCCTTGCCATCACCTTCCCGCTGATGAACCTGGTCATCGGCTTCTGCACGCTGGTGGCCGCGGGCGGCGCGACGGTCAGCTCGATATTCCTGGGACAGAAGAATCTCGGCCGCGCCACCGACACGATCAACAACGTGCTGGTGCTGTGCCTGATCCACTCCGTCGTGTTCGGCGGCCTGTCGCTGCTGTTTCTCGACGAAATACTCTATTTCTTCGGAGCCACGGCCGAAACGGTACCCTACGCGCGCGAGTTCATGAAGATAATACTTTACGGCACACCGATATCCTACGTGTTCATCGGTCTCAACAACCTGATGCGCGCCACCGGCTATCCCAAGAAAGCGATGATATCGGCGCTGCTGTCGGTGGTCGTGAACGTGATCCTGGCACCGGTGTTCATCTTCTCGTTCGAATGGGGTATCCGCGGAGCGGCGCTCGCCACAATCATCGGGCAGTTCTGCGCTTTCTTCTGGGTGATGGCGCACTTTCTGTCGAAGAAGAGCATCGTGCATTTCGACCGCCATGGCCGGTGGCTGTCGTGGCCGCTCGTCAGGCGCATCTACGCCATAGGCCTGTCGCCGCTGCTGATGAACGCCACGGCCTGCTTCGTGGTGGTGTTCATCAACAAATCGCTTCTTGCCGTAGCCGATGACTACGGCAACATCGCCGTGGGGTCGTACGGCATAATCAACCGCACGACGATGTTCTTCGTGATGATCGTCTTCGGCGTCACTCAGGGCATGCAGCCGATCCTGGGCTACAACTACGGAGCGTCGCAGTGGCCGCGCGTGGCCGAGACGCTGCGCAAGGGCATCTGGATCGGGGCGGCCGTCACCACGCTCGGCTGGATCGCCACCGAGCTGTTCCCCGATACGATCAGCTCGCTGTTCACCACCGACCAAAGCATGATCGCCATCGCCCGCGAAGGATTCCGCATCTATTTTCTCGTCTATCCGCTCGTAGGCGCCCAGATAGTGATCCAGAACTATTTTCAGTCGATCGGTCATCCGAAACTGTCGATTTTTCTCTCGCTCACCCGCCAGCTCATCTTCCTTGTCCCGCTGCTGTGGCTGCTGCCGCGGCATTTCGGCATCGACGGCGTATGGGGATCGATGGCCGGGAGCGACTTCCTGGCATTCGCGCTCGCCGTCGGCACCATGCTGATCATGAACCGCCGCTTCCGCCGCGAAATGGGCGCCCACGCATCAAACAAGCAATGATATGGAAAAGGTCAATCTCCGAGTCACCCCCCGCACAGCTGCCACCGAACCGCTGCTTCGCGCCGAAGCAGCCGACGCGCTCGGCATAAATCCCGCACGGATAGCCCGGCTCGACATACTACGGCGCTCGATCGACGCCCGCCAGCGCCGGGTCATGATCAACCTCACCGTCGGCGTACATGTCGACGCTGTCGACGAATCGTGGCGCCGCTACGAGCCTGTCGCCTACCCCGACGTGTCGGCCGCCCCGGCCGCCGTCATAGTCGGCGCCGGACCCGCCGGACTTTTCGCCGCGCTCGAACTGATCGAGGCCGGCATAAAGCCCGTGATCCTCGAGCGCGGCAAGGACGTCGACTCGCGCCGCCGCGACCTGGCTCAGATCAGCCGCACCGGCACCGTCGACCCCGACTCGAACTACAGCTTCGGCGAGGGCGGCGCAGGCGCCTACTCCGACGGCAAGCTATACACCCGAAGCACCAAGCGCGGCCCCGTCGACAAGGTCCTGCAGATCTTCCATACTCACGGCGCCGACGACTCCATACTCTGCGACGCCCATCCCCACATAGGCACCGACCGCCTGCCGGTCATCATCAAGGCCATGCGCGAGACCATCCTGAGCCACGGCGGCGAGGTACACTTCGGCACCCGCGTCAGCGACCTCTCGGTCGAGGATGGCCGCGTCACCGGCTGC
>CAJJQT010000300.1 GCA_905193995.1 uncultured Porphyromonadaceae bacterium
CAAAAAAAAGTCCCCGTCATTTCAACAATGATAAGGACCTAAGCCGATAGGCATAATTGGTGATTAGAATTGAGCTGTCTTATAGCATTTTAAATGTGCAGAGATTATATCATACTTACTTATCACAACACCTATTTCTGATCCTTGGCCGTAGTCTCGCGAGCGGGCTTGGGGAGCATGCCTTAGCTTAGATTCTAATCGGATTGAAGTAAATGCGTAAATAATCGGTCTAAGACTAAGCGGATAGGTGATTCAGTTATCTGCTGCAAAGTTACAGCCATTTTTGTCTTTTTCCAAATATTTTAAGAAAAATGTTCACAATATCTTCTGTGATTTAATATAATTTAATGCTTTTATACATAAATTTATAAAGAAAAATGGGCTCTCCGTCGGGAGAACCCACTTTCCTAAAGTTCGGGATCGGCCGCAGGCTCGGAGCGCCTGCTTTCCTAAAGTTCGGGATCCGCCGCAGGCTCGAAGCGCCTGCTTTCCATATCAGTCGATCTGGATGACGAGGTAGTTGGTGAGGCTCCAGAACTTCTCGGGATCGAGAATGCGGAGGACCTTACTGCCGTTGACATCGTCGATGCGGTATGTACCCTGCGGATGGTTGGTCTTGACCTCGGCCTTCTTCGAGTGCAGGTTGATAGAAGTCAGCGTCTGCTTGTTGGCGGTGACGAAGAAGCTCTGGTCGAAGTCGCCCTTGAGCAGCTTGGCCTTGCGCAGGAAACCGGTCTCGAGGATCTTATGAGCTTTGAGTTCGGCCTTGTTGGCAGCCACGTAGTAGCAGGTGTTGAGTTCGTTGGTCACG
This sequence comes from uncultured Porphyromonadaceae bacterium, assembly GCA_905193995.1. Lineage (GTDB taxonomy): Bacteria > Bacteroidota > Bacteroidia > Bacteroidales > Muribaculaceae > CAG-873. The sequence goes on from CAJJQT010000300.1 coordinate 812, forward strand.
TCGGCCACTTCCTGCTGGGCAATGTTGCGCTCGTCGGTGACGGTGCTGACGGTAGTGTTGAGCGAGTCGACTGTCGTGGTGAGGGTGCCGATCTGCTGGCGTGCCTCGTTGAGGTTCTTGGTGAGGCTTGCGATCTCTTCCTCCTGGCTCTTGAGCTGGTTGTTGAGTGCTGTGATGGTTGCCTGCAGGTTCTTGTTGTTGAGGTTTGAAGCGTTGAGGCGCTGCTCGAGCTGGGCGAGCTGTTCGCGGCGCTGCTGGAGCGTAGCCTGGATGGCGGCGATGTCGGCCTCGATCTGCGCGCGCTGCGAGCCGGTCTCTCCGGAGATGCCGTCGGTGACGGTGAGTATGTTCTCGAGCCGCTTGATCTGGTCCATGTTCGACGATATGTCGTTGACGAGGCTCAGGAGCTGGTCGCGGTCGGCGACGGCTGTTTCAAGTTCCTCGCGGGTAGCCTCCTGCAGAGCCTGCTCGGAGGTGACGCTTTCTTCAGTCTGTTTTTTTGAGCACGAAGCCAGCAGAGCGGCCACGGCCAGTAGCATTACTAATTTTTTCATATCGGTAGTATTCTTAAATTATTCGGTTTCGATGCGGTATTTGTTTTTATGTACTTTGGCTTCGGTCGCTGTGCGTCCCTGTACAATAATAACAATCTCGCCGCGCGGATTGTTTGTCCGGTAGTGTTCGGCCAGTTCGCCAAGTGTGCCGCGAACGGTCGACTCGTGGATTTTCGAGATCTCGCGGCTCACGGACGCGGGACGGTCGGCACCACAGGCGGCGGCGAGCTCGTCGAGAGTCTTCACGAGCCGGAGCGGCGACTCATATATAATGAATGTGCGCGGATCTTCGGCCAGGAGGGCGATGCGCGTCGCGCGGCCCTTCTTAGGGGGGAGAAAGCCCTCGAACACGAAGCGGTCGCATGGCAGACCCGACGACACGAGAGCCGGCACGAAAGCCGTCGGGCCGGGCAGCGTGACCGTCTCGACCCCGAGGCGCCGGCATTCGCGCGAGAGCATGAAGCCCGGGTCGGATATGCCCGGCGTACCCGCGTCGGAGATCAGGGCTATGTTCTCGCCGGCGGCGATGCGGGCCGCCAGGGCCTCGCTGGTGGCGTGCTCGTTGAACTTATGGTGGCTCTGCATGGGCGTGGCGATGCCGAAGCGCTGCATCAGCGGAGCGCTCGTGCGGGTGTCTTCGGCCAGGATGAGGTCGGCGTCCCTGAGAACCTCGACGGCGCGCGGAGTCATGTCGGACATGTTGCCGACCGGGGTCGGCACAATGTACAGCTTGCCGGCCATGGCTCAGGACTTTCCTCCGAAGTAGTTCGACACCAGATTGAGAAATTCCTTTACGGCGGGCGTCTCCGGATCCCAGGCAAGGTCGTCGAAGAGATATTCGCGTGCCTCGTCGAATGAGCTCATGGCCGAGATCAGGTCGAGCGTGTCGTTGAATTCCTCGGCCGAGCCGCCGAAGAGCTCGCGCCGGAACATAAACTTGTCGTTGAGCGTCATGCTGCGGCGTATGTCGCCGCTTCCCTCGCGCCTGGCGGCGCGCTGCGCGGCCGTGTCGTCCTCGACGACTATGGCCTCGGCGGGCTCGTCGCCCTTCTTGATGAAGTCCATCA
>CAJJQT010000301.1 GCA_905193995.1 uncultured Porphyromonadaceae bacterium
CGCCACGGGCACGCAGGCCACAAGACCCAATGTCAACAGCTTGAATTTCACGCCTTCAAAGTTATGCATTTTTTCCGATTCAGCGACCTAAGAGACGAAAAAAATTAAAAAAGCCCCCTTTTAACAAGATTTTTTGTATCTTTGTGCGTTAAGTAAATATGGAGAATCAGCAGACAGCCGACATCGGCCTGCGCCAGGCGCAGGCGACCGTCGACCGGTGGATCACCACGGTCGGCGTTCGCTACTTCTCGCCGCTGACCAATATGGCCGTCCTGGCCGAGGAGACCGGCGAAGTGGCGCGAGTGATGGCGCGCCGCTACGGCGATCAGTCGTTCAAGCCCGGCGAGTCCGACACACTGGCCGACGAACTGGCCGACGTCATGTGGGTGGTGATGGCGATCGCCAACCAGAGCGGTATCGACCTGGCCGAAGCCTTCGCCCGCAATCTCGAAAAGAAAACTAAACGCGACGCGTGCCGTCACCTCGAGAACCCCAAACTCAGACAAGACTAACACAAAACCACTAAACATTCAAGAATATGAGCGACAAGTATCAAGACGCCATCGGCAAGAGCCGCGTCACCGAAGATGACGCTGCCGTGGCTGCCGCGGTTGAAAAAATAACCACCGAACACTTCGAGGAAAACAACAATACCGAAGTCTATAAATTCCTGTTCAACACCATCGACCTTACCACACTTAAGGCTACGGACTCGCCTCAGTCGGTGGCACAGTTCACCGAACGCGTCAACGCCTTCGACGAGGAATATCCGATGCTGAACAATGTGGCCGCTATCTGCGTCTACCCGAATTTCGCGCCGGTCGTACGTGCCGTTCTCGAGGTATCGAAAGTCGACATAGCCTGCGTGTCGGGCGCATTCCCCTCGTCGCAGTCGTTCAATGAAGTGAAGATCGCCGAGACAGCCCTTGCAGTCGACGGCGGTGCTGACGAGATCGACATCGTACTCAACGTCGGCAACTTCCTCGACGGCGACTACGAGGCCGTATGCGACGAGATCATCGAGCAGAAAGCCGCATGCCGCGACGCCCGCCTGAAAGTGATCCTCGAGACCGGAGCGCTGAAAACGGCCTCCAACATCAAGAAAGCTTCGGTGCTGTCGCTCTTCTCGGGGGCCGATTTTCTGAAGACCTCCACCGGCAAGGAGTTCCCCGGAGCCTCGCTCGAAGCCGCCTACATCATGTGCCAGTGCATCAAGGAGTACTACGAAGCCACCGGCACCCAGGTTGGCTTCAAGGCAGCCGGCGGCGTCGCCACCACCGAGGACGCCGTCAAGTACTACACCCTTGTGAAGGAAGTTCTCGGCGAAAAGTGGCTCACCAACGAATACTTCCGTCTTGGAGCCTCGCGCCTGGCCAATCACCTGCTGAGCGATATTCTGGGCAAGGAAACCAAGTTCTTCTGATCTTCCGCGCATGAAAATCTGGATCCATATCAACGGCATGCAGCAGGGGCCTTACGACCTTGAACAGCTGCGCGTGATGGCGGTGTCGCCCGACACCCCCGTGTGGTACGAAGGCCTGGAAGGCTGGCTGCCTGCCTCGAAAGCGCCGGCAACGGCGGTGCTGTTCGGCAACTCACAGCCTACCCCTCCACCCCCAGCAGCTCCCGCAACCGCGCAGACTTATATGCCGGCCGGGCGGCCGCCGACATTCATGGGCTGGTCGATACTGCTGACGGTGCTGTGCTGCTCGCCTATAGCCATTGCAGCCATCATCACCGGGGCCATGTCTTCGTCGCGTTACAACGCGGGCGATCTGACCGGCGCACGGCGCCTGTCGCTGACCACCGAATGGCTTCTGATTTTCGCCATCGTATTCGCGTTCGTCACCGCCCCGCTGGGCATGGTGTTCTTCTTCTGACCAACATGCGGCCGTGAGCACAAAGCGCAAAATATTAGCGACCACTGCTATCATCAGCGTGGTCGCTTATTTAATATACCTTTGGGCACACGACCCGGCCACGTCGGCAGCCCCGCAGTGCTTGTTTCACAGGCTTACGGGTTACGACTGCCCGGGGTGCGGCTCGCAGCGTGCCCTGTATTCGATCATGCACGGACGCTTCGACGCCGCCTGGCGCTACAATGCGGCCATATTCTTTGCTATCCCTCTGGCCGCCTTATACTTATCGGCTCCGCGGCAGTGGCGGAATTATCTCGTCAGGCCGTCGGTTATCGTTGCAGTACTCCTGATGATAATTGTGTGGTGGATCCTACGCAACGTTATATGATGTAATTAAAGAATTTATAATGCATAATGCATAATTCATAATTCATAATTATGCATTCTAAATTCTTAATTGTTAAATATTTACGGTGGTGGGGATTTCGCGGGCGATAGAGTGGTCGAGCGATATGAGGGTCTCGGTGCCCGTCACGCCCGGGATCATCTGGATCTTGTTGTTGAGCAG
>CAJJQT010000302.1 GCA_905193995.1 uncultured Porphyromonadaceae bacterium
CGCGGCACATATCTGATATTTCTCAACGCCGGCGACAAGTTCCACTCGCCCGCGACGCTCCAGACCATCAGCGACAGCATCGACGCCGCCGGCATCCCGGGCATCGTCTACGGACAGACCGATCTGGTCGACGACAGCGGCGCATACCTGGCCCCGCGCCATCTGACCGCCCCCGCCTCTCTCGGCTACCGCGACTTCGCCCGGGGCATGCTCGTATGCCATCAGGCCTTTGTGGCTCTGAAGCGCATCGCGCCTCTCTACGATACGGCCTACCGGTTCTCGGCCGACTACGACTGGTGCATCCGCTGCCTGCAACACTCGCGGCGCAACGAATACATCGACGATGTGCTGATCGACTATCTCTCCGAGGGCCTCACGACCGCCAACCGCCGCAAATCGCTGCGCGAGCGATTCCGCATCATGTCGTATTACTACGGCCTGTTGCCGACCATGCTGCGCCACGCCGGCTTTGCCGTACGCTTCCTGCGAAACAAGTTCTTCAACACCCCATCCTGAACAAGCCATGCTGCTCTACAATACCACATTCGGCATCGACCGGGCCATCGAGAAGGAATTCATCGACTGGCTGCGCTCCGAATTCATACCTTCGGCTACGGCCGACGGCGAATACTTCACTTCGCCCGAACTCTTCCGCGTCGAGGCTCAGAACGAACCCGGCGCCACGAGCCTGGCGCTCCATCTGCGCGCCGCCTCGCGCACCGACATCGAGACCTGGTACGCTGACCACGGCAGCCGCCTCTTCGACGAGCTGCTGCAGCGGTGGCCCTCGCGAGCCGTGTTTTTCTCAACTACCTTATCCGAAATCCAATGAGCGGCAGCCGCGACTTCCAGCGTGTGATCATCGGTATCGACCCCGGCACCAACGTCATGGGCTACGGCATCCTGGGCGTTAACGGCAAGACACCCTCGCTGATCGCCATGGGCGTGGTGAAACTGAGCCGCTTCGAGACCCACTACCTGCGTCTGCGCCGCATCTACGACCGCGTCGTAGCCCTCTGCACCCAGTATCTGCCCGACGAACTCGCCATCGAAGCGCCCTTCTACGGCAAGAACGTGCAGTCGATGCTGAAGCTCGGCCGCGCCCAGGGCGTGGCCATGGCCGCCGCCCTCTCGCACGATATTCCGATCACCGAGTACGAGCCACGCAAGATCAAGCAGGCCATTACCGGCAACGGCGCCGCCTCCAAAGAGCAGGTGCGCGAGATGCTCCGCCGCATACTGCGCATCGCCGACGAGGCCCTGCTGCCCGAGCTCGACTCGACCGACGCCCTGGCGGCCGCACTCTGCCACTTCTACGAATCGGGCAAGCCCGCTGTGGCCAAGTCCGCGTCGTGGAAAGATTTTATAGCCCGTAACCCCGACAAGGTAAAGATATGAAAAGATATGTGATACTGACGGCGGCCGCCCTGGCCGCAGCCCTGACGGCCCGCGCCGCCCTGACGGTCGACGGCTCCCGGGCCATCACCGTACAGGCCCCGCCGACGACCGGCCTGGCCGAAATCATCGTGGTCGAGAACGCCGCAGGCAGCACACTCGCCTACCCCCCCGCCGGAGCTGCCGGAGCCGTGACCTGGCAGCGCTTCAGCAATCTCGGCGGCGGTTACGCCCAGGACATCCCCTCCGCCACCGACGGCATGCGGTCCTTCATAACCCTCGGCCCCGACGACATGGGCTACATCATCACCGACGGCACGCGGCGCACCTGCGTCTGGGTCGTCAACTACGCCGCCCACGCCTATGCAGTGAGCGGCATCGAGGTCGAGTCGTCCGACTGCGCCCGCGTGCAGCTCCGCGTCGCCGATCCTGCCCTGCCGATCCACTACTACTCCGTCAACGGGCGCCGTGAGGACCTCGACCGCGGCATCGAACTCAGCTACACGTCGCTGCGCTTCGACGAGTCATCCATGACTTACGTGCAGGTTCCCGTAACCGAAATGTACACAGGCCTCGGGACGACAGTCTCGGCCCCCGTGCCGCTGTGCGACACGCAGTTCACCCTCCACCCCGACCGCTTCGCCGCCGAGTGGGGCATCGGTGCCGAGGTGCAGTCCTCCACATTCGCCACCGAAGCCGTCGCCGCCGAGACCCGCGCCGAGCAGACCGGCCGCGACGCCGACAACGAGCAGAAAGTCGAGGCCGACGGGTTAGGCGGATCCGCTCCATGCGAGATCACCTTCCGCGCCGCCGTCACCGACGCCGCCGTCTACCGCCGCTGGGAGATTTCCTCGTACCCCGAGTTCGACGACGTCAGCTACAGCTACGACCAGCTTGAGTTCACCTACACGTTCACCGAAGCCGGCACCACCTACGTGCGCTTCACAGCCGACAATGCCGCCGGCACCTGTGCCTATGTAGGCGACCCCTATGCCGTCGCCGTCGGCG